>JARLJS010000058.1 GCA_031291075.1 Nevskia sp.
AAGCGCAGCGCGCGCGCCTGTTGTTGATCGGCCGCCGCGGCCAACGCGTGGCCACGGCGCGAGGCCTGCCGCCGCACTGGAGCGCGCCGGCCATCGCCCACGTGGGCGCGGCCGCAGCCCTGGCCGAGCACATCGGCGTCGAGCTGTCGCGCATGCTGGCCGAAGGCGAGGTCGGCCGCGTCGAGATCGTCTACACCCAGCCCCTGGACGGCTCCGGCCTGGGGTTGCGGCGGCTGTCTCTGTTTCCGCTCGATCTCGCTCATTTCCCCCGCAGCCTGCAGGGGCCGCCGCCGCTGGTGCAGCTCGAGCCCTCCGCGCTGCTGGAACGGCTGGCGGTGGAATACCTGCGGGCGCAGCTCACCGAGGCGGTGCTGCTCAGCTTCGCGGCCGAGAACACCGCGCGCATGCTGGCGATGACCGCGGCGCGCGACAATATCGGACGCACCCTGGACGAGCTGCGGCGCGAAGCGCGCATCGCGCGCCAGGAGGCGATCACGGCGGAAGTGGTGGAGCTGGCGGTCGGCACTGCCGCGCAACAGACGGCTACAACCTAAGGCACGCGCAGGTCTTCGATCTGCACGCCCGATCGCGCCGCCAGCCGCTGGCGGAACCAGCGGAACGCTTCCGCCGCCACCGCGTGGGGGCCCTTGATGCCGAACTCGATGTGCCGCGGCCGCGAACCGTCGCCGCGGTACGGCAGGCTCGACAACTTCACCGCCGGGAACTCGCGCAGGGTGCCTTCCATCAGGTCCAGCAGGTCGCCCTCGCCGCTGGTGCCCAGCGCCCGCAGGGCATACTCCATCGGCGGCTCGGCGTTGTGCAGGTGGCGCAGCGGCTGGTCCAGCACCCATTGCAGCATCGGCCAGGCCATCTCGGGAAAGCCGGGCACGAAGTAGCAGTTGCCGATGGAGAAGCCGGACACGCGGTTGACCGGGTTCGGGATCAGGTCGGCTCCCTGCGGAAAATGCGCCATCAGCGCGCGGTTGGGATAGGCGCGCTCGCCGTATTCGGCTTCGATCAGCGCCACACCCTCCCGGTGCGGTACCAGCGGCACGCCGAAGGCCCGCGCCGCGGCCTGGCGCGTGCAGTCGTCCGGAGTGGCGCCGATGCCGCCGCAGGACAGCAGCGCGTCGCCGCGGGCCCGGGCCTGGCCGATCGCGTCGGCGATCTGCGCTTCGTCGTCACCGAGGAACTGCGCCCACGCCAGGCTCATGCCGCGCGCCGCGAGCAGGTCGATCACGTGGGGCAGATGCTTGTCGGTGCGCTTGCCAGAGAGGAGCTCGTCGCCGATGACAAGTAACCCTACACGGACCGGCGTCGGCGCTGGACAGTGAGACGTGAGACGTGAGACGTGAGACGCAGGCTTTGCTGCATCGCTGCCCGCAGCGTTGTCCTTTTCCACGGAATCAATCACGCTACTTGGTTCCAATTTATAAAATCAAACGTCTCACGTCTCACGTCTCCCGCCTCACATCTCCCGCCTCACAGCTTTACTCCACCATCCAGCCGTACTTCTCCACCGCGTTGAAGATATCGGTCTCGGTGACGATGCCGATCACGTCCTTGCCCTGGGCCACGGTGAAGCGGCTGTAGTTGCTCTCGGAGATCTTGCCGGCCGCCTCGCGGATGCTCATCTCGGCCGGCACCGACACCACCGGGCGGCTGGCGACTTCCTTCACCTTGGTGGTCGCGGGGTTCTTGCCGCGGCCGTGCACGATCTTCGCCACGATGTCGCGCCGGGTGAGAATGCCCCACTCGCCGTTCTGGTCGGGCTCCACCACCACGGAGCTGACGTTGTTGTCGGTCATGACGTGCATGGCCTGCTCCACCGTTTCGTCGTCGCGCACGGTGATGAGGGCACGTGTCATCAGGTCGCCGACGGTGTGCGGCACGCGGCCGGTCTCGATCATCTCCTCCATCGGCTGCAGCAGGCGGCGGATCTCGCGCTGCTTGCGTTCCTTGACGAGCTGTTCCTTCTGGGCGCGGCGCTTGGCTTCCAGGTCGACCCCGCCCCGGATACGCTCGATCAGCGCGTCGGCGAACTGGGCGGTGCCGACCTCGGTGGCACCGTCGATCTGGCGGGCGAAGTCGTAGGTGACGATGCCGTCGCTGACCACTTCCGGGTAGACCAGGGTGATGAGGTCGGCGGCCTCCTTCCAGCCCATGTACTCCAGCATCATCACGCCGGAGAACAGCAGCGAGCCGGGGTTGACCTTGTTCTGGTTGGCGTACTTGGGCGCAGTGCCGTGGGTGGCCTCGAACACGGCGACATGGTCGGCGATATTGGCCCCCGGCGCGATGCCCATGCCGCCCACCTCGGCCGCGATGGCATCGGACAGGTAGTCGCCGTTGAGATTGGTGGTGGCGATGACGTCGAACTCGTCGGGGCGCAGCAGCATCATCTGGAACATGATGTCGGCGATGCGGTCCTTGATGACAATCTTGCCTTCCGGCACCTTGCCCTTGAATTCGCCGTAGAGCTGTTCCTCGGTGATGGTGACCTGGCCGAACTCCTCGCGCGCCACGGCGTAGCCCCAGTTGCGGAAGGCGCCCTCGGTGAACTTCTGGATGTTGCCCTTGTGCACCAGGGTCACCGACTCGCGGCCGTTGTCGATGGCGTAGCGGATCGCCTTGCGCACCAGCCGCTTGCTGCCGAACTCGGAGATCGGCTTGATGCCGATGCCGGCGCCCTCGAAGAATCTGGCCTTCATCTCCTTGCGCAGGAACTCCGCCACCTTGGCGTTCTCCGGCGTGCCGGCCTTGTACTCGATGCCGGCGTAGACGTCCTCGGTGTTCTCGCGGAACAGCACGATGTCCACCAGGTCGGGCCGTTTGAGCGGGCTGGGCACGCCGGCGTAGTGACGCACCGGGCGCACACAGGCGTAGAGGTCCAGGTCCTGGCGCAGCGCCACGTTGAGGCTGCGGAAGCCACCGCCGACCGGCGTGGTCAGCGGCCCCTTGATGGAGACCACCAGGTCCTGCAGCACCTTGAGGGTTTCGTCCGGGCAGTAGTTGCCGTCGTACAGCCCGGCGGCCTTCTCGCCGAGGAAGGTCTCGCACCAGTGGATCCTGCGCTTGCCGCCGTACGCCTTGTCGATCGCCGCGTCCCAGATGCGCAGGCAGGCCTTGGTGATGTCCGGTCCGATGCCGTCGCCCTCGACATAGCCGATGATGGGCTGGTCGGGAACGCAGAGCTTGCCGTCCTTGACGGTGATCTTTTCGCCGGTGGTGGGGATCTTGATGTGGCAGTAGGCGGTACTCATGGGGATTCCCAACTCCTCGGCGGTTCGCGCGCGCGCCAAGCCGCCTCTCGTGCAGTGTTCACATGATCCAGGCATTCTAGCACCGGGTCGGACGTCGCCCGGAAGCTGCAAACAGGCGTAGGCTAAGCGGGGGTCCGGCAGTGGGAGACCCCGGTCGCTCAAGGACGCGTTTTATGAAGACACCAACCGTGCTCGTCCCCGTGGCCCATGGCTCGGAAAGCCTGGAAGCGGTCACGATCGTCAACGTGCTGCGCCGCGCGGAACTCGAAGTGACGGTGGCCAGCGTCGAATCCGAACTGCTGGTCAACGGCACCCGCGGCCTGCGACTGCAGGCAGACAAACGCCTGCTGGATACTCTGGGACACAAGTACGACCTGATCGTCCTGCCGGGCGGCGAGCGGGGCGCCGAGGCGCTCCACCGCAATGCGCCGCTGATCGAGATGCTGCACCAGCAGAACGAGGGGCAGCGCTGGTTCGCGGCGATCTGCGCGGCGCCGGCGCTGACCCTGGCGCCGCATCACCTGCTCGACGGGCGCAAAGCCACCTGCTACCCGGCGTTCAAGCGCAAGCTGCAGAACTTTGTCGACCAGCCGGTGGTGGTGGACGGCCACTGCGTCACCAGCCAGGGACCGGCGACGGCAATGCCGTTCGCGCTCAAGCTGGTGGAGATCCTGGCGGGCGCGGCCAAGAGCAAGGAAGTGGCGACGGCCCTGCTCGCCTGAAACGGAACCGTGCGGCGATTCCGCCCCCCGTCCTGATCCGATCCGTTAGGCGGCCTGTTTCTTGCCGACCGCTTCTTCCAGCATCTTCTTCAGTTCGCCGGACTGGAACAGGTCGAGCGTGATGTCGCAGCCGCCCACCAGTTCGCCCTTGACGTAGAGCTGCGGAAACGTAGGCCAGTTGGCGAACTTGGGCAGCGCGCGGTACACCTCTTCGTCTTCGTAGATATTGACGTAGGCATATTCCACGCCGCAGGCGTTGAGAGCCTGCACCGCGCGGGCGGAGAAACCGCACTGGGGAAAGTCAGGCGACCCTTTCATGTAGAGGATGATCGGGTTGTCCGTGACCTGCTGCTTGATCCGTGCGAGGACGTCCATCTTGGCACTCGAGTTTGAAACCACAACCCGTATTTTAGCATCCCGGGCGCATGGCGACGTGCAGGGCGGAACAAATTATATGACACCGCCCGAACCCGCGCCGCGCGCGGCACCGCCCCCACCCCGGATGCGCTATTGAATTTACGGGATGGCTGTCCTAAGGTGTAGACCGATGGAATTATCCCCCCGCACGAGACGAGAGAAACGTCATGGCCTTCACTCTGCCTGAACTGCCTTACGCCCGCGAAGCGCTCGAACCGCACATGTCGCGCGAGACGCTGGAATACCACTATGGCAAGCACCACAAAACCTATGTGGACACCGCCAACAAGCTGATCGTGGGCACCGAATTCGAGAACGCAAGCCTGGAGGACGCGGTGAAGAAGTCCTCCGGCAAGCTGTTCAACAACGTCGCCCAGATCTGGAACCACACCTTCTTCTGGAACAGCCTCACGCCCAAGCAGGCCGCCCCCGGCAAGAAGCTGGCGGACGCCCTGGTCAAGCAGTTCGGCGGCATCGACGACTTCAAGAAGCTGTTCACCGAAACCGCCATCGGCACCTTCGGCTCGGGCTGGGCCTGGCTGGTGCAGAAGCCGGACGGCACCCTGGCGGTGACCAGCACCTCCAACGCCGCCACTCCGCTCACCACCACCGACAAGCCGCTGCTGACCTGCGACGTGTGGGAACATGCCTACTACGTCGACTATCGCAACGCCCGCGCCACCTACCTGGACCACTACTGGAGCCTGGTGAACTGGGGCTTTGCCGAGAAGAACTTGAGCTGAGTTTCGGGTAAACTAGCCGGGGCCGCCCCTCTGTGGGCGGCCCTTTTCTTTTGGATCGACGGATTTCCGGTGATGACGGCTCGGCACTTACTCAAGCTCAGCGACCTGCATGCGGATGAGGCACGGCGCATCGTCGGCCGCGCCACTGAGCTGAAATCCAGCCATGGCCCCGACCACCGTCCCTTGCTGGGCCGCACGCTGGCGATGCTGTTCGCCAAGAGCTCCACCCGCACACGCGTTTCGTTCGAGGTGGGCATGGCCAAGCTGGGCGGCCACGCGCTGATGCTGGCCACCGCGCAGACCCAGCTCGGCCGCGAGGAGCCGCTGGCGGATACCGCGCGGGTGCTGTCGCGCATGTGCGACGCCATCATGATCCGCAACGACTCGCAGGCCGACCAGGAGGAACTCGCGCAGCAGTCGCGGGTGCCGGTGATCAATGGCCTGTCCGAGCTGCACCATCCCTGCCAGCTGCTGGCCGAC
This sequence comes from Nevskia sp., assembly GCA_031291075.1. Taxonomy (GTDB): domain Bacteria; phylum Pseudomonadota; class Gammaproteobacteria; order Nevskiales; family Nevskiaceae; genus Nevskia. The sequence continues at coordinate 5,626 of JARLJS010000058.1, forward strand.
GTGCAGACCTGGTTCGAGCACCGCGGCGACCCATCCGGCAAGGTCGCGGCCTGGATCGGCGACGGCAACAACGTCTGCAATTCCTGGATCGAAGCCGCCAGGCTGTTCGGCTTCACCCTGCGCGCGGCCACCCCGCACCAGTACCGCCCGGACCCGCAGGTGCTCAAGTTCGCCGGGAAGTCCCTGGCATTGGTCGACGACCCCGCGGCGGCCGTTGCCGGCGCCGACCTGGTCGTCACCGACACCTGGACCAGCATGGGCCGCGAAGCCGAGCGCGCCGAACGGATCCAGATCCTGGCGCCGTTCCAGGTCAACGAGGCGCTGATGGCCAAGGCCGGGCCGGACGCGGTGTTCATGCACTGTCTGCCGGCGCACCGCGGCGAGGAAGTCACCGCCGGCGTGATCGACGGGCCGCAAAGCGTGGTGTGGGACGAGGCGGAGAACCGCCTGTGGGCGCAGATGGCCCTGCTCGAATTCCTGCTGGCCTAGCTGAGACGCCCATGGAGGACCTGCTGGAGACGGTGGCACGTGCGCTCGCCGAAGACGTCGGCAGCGGCGACGTCACCGCCCGGCTGGTTCCGGCCGCGCAGCGGGCCGAAGCCACGGTGATCGCGCGCGAAGCCGCGGTGATCTGCGGCCGTCCCTGGTTCGACGCGGTGTTCCGGCAACTGGATCCGGCGGTCGGAATCACTTGGCTGGCCGCGGAAGGCGCGCCGGTGGAGCCCGACCAGGTGCTGTGCACGCTGCGCGGCCCGGCACGCCCTCTCCTGACCGGCGAGCGTACCGCTCTGAACTTCCTGCAGACCTTGTCCGGAACCGCCACCGCGACGCGCCGCTTCGTCGACGCGGTGGCCGGCACGGACTGCCGCATCGTCGACACGCGCAAGACATTGCCCGGCCTGCGCAACGCCCAGAAATATGCGGTGGTGCGCGGCGGCGGCCACAATCACCGCATCGGCCTGTACGACGGCATCCTCATCAAGGAAAACCATATCGCGGCCGCCGGCGGGATCCGCCAGGCCATCGCCGCCGCGCGGGCGCTGCGGGCGGGCGTGCCGCTGATGACCGAGGCGGAAGACCTGGACGAAGCGCGCGCCGCGCTGGAGGAGGACGTCGACCTGCTGCTGGTGGACGACTTCCCGCTCGACCGGCTGCGCGAGGCGGTATCCCTGGTGCGGACGCACCGCGCGGCGGGCGGCCGGACGGTGCTGGAGTACTCTGGCAACACCACCCTGGAGCGGGTGCGGGCGATCGCCGAGACCGGGGTGGACCGCATCTCGATCGGGGCCATCACCAAGCACGTGCGCGCGGTGGACCTGTCGATGCGCTTCAAGCCCTGACAGTCGCGGCCGGCTGCGGCGCTTCCTGGGCGCGCGTCTCCCGCCCGGACAGGAACTCCAGCAGCGCCGCGTTGAACTGTTCCGGCGCTTCCAGCGGCACCGCGTGGTGCATCTGCTCGAAAATCCGCAGGCGCGCATCCGGCAGCGCCCGGGCGAAAGCCTCGGCCTCGCTCACCGGGAAGTAGTCGTGCTCCGCGGCCGCCACCAGCACCGGCAGGGTAAGGCGGTCGAGGCGGTCGGCGACGCTCCAGCCCACCAGTCCCCGCAACGTCCGCAGGTAGGCCATGCGGTCGTTGACCTTGCCGCCACCGCGGTCGCGCAGGGCCTGCTGGTGCGGGCCCGGAAACAGCTTGGCCGAGATGGCGCGCGCCAGCCGTTGCGGTCCGAACAGGGCCATCATGAAGTAGCGGTAGGCGAACATCAGGCGCTTGCCGAAGGTGTCGATGCGGAAGCTGGGCAGCGTGTCGGCGGCGACCAGGCGCTCGACCCGCTGCGGCCGGTCCACCGCCATCTGCAGCGCCACCGCGCCGCCCATGGAGTGGCCCACCAGGCAGAACCGCTCGATGCCCAGCGCATCGAGCAAGGCCCAGGTATCGGCGGCGAAGGTGGCGATGCTGTAGCGGCCGGCCTTCTGGCTGGAGCCGAATCCGCGCAGGTCCGGTGTCACCACACGGTAGTGCTGCGCCAGCGTAGGAACCTGGTACTCCCAGTCCAGGTGGTCGGCGCCGATACCGTGCAGCAGCACCAGCGGCGCACCGGCGCCGGCCTCCTCGTAATACAGGCGCACGCCGGGGAGGTCGGCGAAGGGCATCCTAGTACGTCAACACGTTAATTGGGACACATAGTGCCGGCCGAGTTTCCGATCTGCGTCCTGGCGTGTGAAGGACCATTGGATAGTGCGTCGTTCGCTGTTGCGGCGACGTTGCCAGTGATCGACCTCGCGAGTCAGGGT
>JARLJS010000059.1 GCA_031291075.1 Nevskia sp.
ACGGACCTCTGTCATCCTGCCACTGTGGCCGAATGTCAGGTGCCCGTCCGCGACCGGCTCTCGCGCTACCTCGGCGTCGGGCGCACCACCATCGAGCGCGCCGAGGCGGTCATCGAGGCCGCCGAGGAGGAGCCCGAGGAGTACGGGCACCTCGTCGAGCAGATGGACCGCAGCGGCAAGGTCGCCGGGGCGTTCCGCAGGCTCACCGTCCTCAGGCAGGCAAGGGAGCTGGAGGCCGCGCCGCCGGTGCTGCCCTCCGGCCCATTCCAGGTCATCGTCGCCGATCCGCCGTGGCGCTACGACAGCGGCGGCTCCCTGCCGTACCCGACCATGGACACCGACGACATCAAGGCCATGCCCGTGCGCGACATCGCAGCCGACGACGCGGTCCTCTGGCTCTGGGCCACGAACGCCCACCTGCGCGTCGCGTTCGACGTCGTCGAGGCGTGGGGCTTCGAGTACCGCGCGCTCCTCACCTGGGTCAAGGACCGCATGGGCACCGGCGAGTGGCTGCGCGGCCAGACCGAGCACTGCCTGCTCGCGGTGCGCGGACGGCCCGTTTTCGTGAGCGGCACCCACACGACGGTGCTACAGGCGGCGCGGAGGGAGCACTCGCGCAAGCCCGAGGAGTTCTACGATCTGGTGGAGGCGACCTGCGCGGGCGGCAAGCTGGAGTTGTTCTGTAGGCAGCGGCGCGACGGCTGGCAGGTGTACGGGAACGACACCGCCAAGTTCCTGGAAGCCGGTGCTGGCACGCAGCACCCGTTGCCCAGCGCGGGGTCCTGCCTTCGTGCCGATTAATCTGGAGCCGCCATAAGAATGGTGGCTGCCGGAATGAGCCCGGCTGGCTGGGTATCTGTGGTGGTGGGCTGTTAGCTTTGGGTGTACAATTAGCTTTCAATCTTGTCAATTAAGTACTAGTAAATTCAGCAGGTTAGCCGGTACGAGTGACGCCCTGCTCACCTTAGACCATGGCCAGAGAAACACCGAAATCTCTCCTCAGCTCCGAGTGGCTGACTCGAAAGAAGCTCATCAATGGCATGCTCGCGTCCACCGGCTGGAGGGTCGTGCCCTTCAGCGCCGCGAAGCCGCTGTCGGCCTACGATGCCTGCGCCATTGAAGAGTACCCGACGGAGAACGGCCCGGCGGACTACGCGCTCTGCGTCGCGGGCAAGATCCTCGGCATCGTCGAGGCGAAGAAGCTGAGCCTCGGGCCGCAGAACGTGCTGGTGCAAGCCGAGCGGTACTCCAGGGGCGTCAGCCAGGCGGGGCTCGCCTCCGGGCAGTTCGGCGTGCCGTTCCTCTACTCGACGAACGGCGAGACCATCTGGCACCACGACGTCCGGCAAGGCCTCAACCGCTCGCGCACGGTCCAGCGCTTCCACACGCCGCAGGCGCTGAGGGAGTTCCTGCAGCGCGACTTCGAGGCGGCCTGCCAGAAGGTGCTCGCAACGCCCAATGCGCACCCGCACCTGCGCCCCTACCAGCGCGAAGCCAA
>JARLJS010000060.1 GCA_031291075.1 Nevskia sp.
GGGTGGCCCGTTTTTTGCGCACTGGGGGGTTTACGGGACCATCCCTAACCCCTTTCGCGGGCCCCGGCGCGCCCGTGCCGGCCCCCCACCCCCGGGCCCAACGCAGCGCCAAAGTAATGGTCAACAGGCCCTGGTTCGAAACGACCAACCAGAACGCCTTGATGCTGTTGTTCATCGCCGACCGCCTCCACGCCGGCCTCGACGGCCGCAGCTCGATGGCAAGCGGGCCGCTCCGCAAGATGGCGCAAACCAACTGATATGGAGCACTTCATTGAGCGAATCGTGCAAGCAGGAGGCCGGCCGCTTCCGGCCGGTGATCGACCGCAACCGCTGCGAAGGCAAGGCCGAGTGCGTCGAGGTCTGTCCTTACGACGTCTTCACCGTCGGCACACTGCCGGTCGAGCAGCGCGCCGCACTCGGCTTTCTCGGCCGGATCAAGGGACGTGCCCACGGCTGGCAGCAGGCGTTCACGCCCAAGGCCGATGCCTGCCATGCCTGCGGGCTCTGCGTGGAGGCGTGTCCGGAGCGGGCCATCACGCTGGCTCGCGTCTGACAAAGCCCGACAGGCACATCCATATCCAAGCCACTTGGCGGACAACCCTCGCCACTGGGCAATACGGCGCCTACACGTCCGGAAATAGCCGCTAGATTTGCGCCATTACGCGCTGATCACAGCGGTAGATTGGGACGGAACCCACGTTTACATGGCATTCGGTACCTGCAGAAAATGCTTATGAACAAGGCGCCCAGCGAGCCGGAAGCGGGGCCGCCGACGGTGGATTCCGGCCGCCTTCCCGGAATCGACCGCGCCGTGGTGGAGCCCCAGGTATTCGCCGAACGCCTGCGCCTGCTCGCCAAGCAGTGCCGGGGACTGATGCTCTCCGGGGCGATCGTCTCCACGCTCCTGGCCATCCTGCAGTGGCGCATCGTCGAGCATGAGCGGATCGTCGAATGGCTGGTTTTGCTCGCGCTGGCCGACCAGCTCAGTTTCCGCTACACCGGTTATTGGATGCGTCACTTTGACGATCCCGGTCAGCAGCGCCGGGCGCTTCGTCACATCCTGTCGACGCTCGCCTGCACCGGCGCGGTATGGGGCCTTGCGTCCTGGATGCTGTACGTGCCCGGAAATTTCGAATATGAGCTGGTCACCATCCTGGTCCTGTTCGGCGTGACCATGGCGACGGTCGTGCTGTTTTCGACGTTCGGCATCGCCATCGTGACCCGCGCCATCGCCGTCTGGATCCCGCCGATCGCGCACACCCTGTATGTGGGCGACCGGCTGCACATCTACCTGGGCGCGGGCTACCTGGCGTTCGTGGGCTTCACCATCACGTTCGGCTGGCGTGTCTCGAACGAGCACATCGCCAGCATCTTCCGGCTGTTCGAGAACCGCTTGCTCAACCAGCGCCTGGCCGAATCGCAGGCCAGCCTGGCCCGGAGCAATACCGACCTGCAGCGCAACAACGAAGCACTGAAAACCGCCTTGCAGCGCATCGAGGAAATGTCGGTGCGCGACGAACTGACAGGGGTCCACAACCGGCGCTTTCTCACCAGGCGCCTCGACGCCGCCTGCGACCGGCGCCAGCAATACGGCCGCACCATGTCGATCGCCCTGGTCGACGTGGATCATTTCAAGAAGATCAACGACACCTACGGACACAACGTCGGCGACGACGTGCTCAAGTTCCTGGCGGTGGAGGCGCGCTCGCGCCTGCGCCCGGATGACCTGTTTGCGCGCTACGGCGGCGAGGAATTCGTCTGCCTGCTGCCCGATACCGACGCCGACACCGCCGCCGCGGTGGGCGAACGACTGCGCAAAGCCATCGCCGAGGAGTCGCCGCGCCGCACTCCGCACGGGATCGAGGTGACCGTCTCCATCGGCATCGCCGTATACGAACCGGGCGAATCGGTAAAGGACTGGCTGCGCCGCTCGGACGAAGCCCTCTACAGCGCCAAACACCAGGGGCGTAACCGCCTCGTCGTGGCACCGAAGCCTCCGCCGGTGCAGTTGCAAGCCGCCGGCTGACACTCTCCTGATACCGAACCCGCCGCATCGATTCTGGCGCGTGTGATGCGCATCACGTCATGGTGACGTAAAGCCGGATTCGCTCAAGTCGCCTCCCCACCAGGCGACCGAAGCGGCCGATAAACCGGAAGCATTTGCCCAGATACTGTACATTTGTATAGTCTATAGGCCATGCTGCTCGAACTCGCCTCCAGCCACCGCCCGGCACCTGCGCCATCACCCCGGCGCGGTGGTGGGGAAAGCGCCCCGCCCGCCTCCATCCCCGGCGTCTGGCGCGGGCTGGGGCGGGCGCGGCCGGAATCGGAGCCGACCGGGTTCGCCGCGCTGGATGCGGCGCTGCTCGGCGGCTGGCCGGTAGGCGCGCTGAGCCAGCTGGTGGGCGGCGAAGCCGGGCTGGGTTTCTCCATCGTGGTGCCGCTGCTGGCGCGGTTGACGCAGGCCGGGCGGCATGCGGCGCTGGTGGCGCCGCCGTACATCCCCTACGCGCCGGCGCTGCGCGATGCCGGCGTCGAGCTGCAACGGCTGCTGTGGATCGCGCCGCAAGATCGCGTCGACGCGCTGTGGGCCGCCGAGCAGATGTTGCGTTCCGGCGTGTTCGGCGCGGTGGCGCTGTGGAGTCCGCCGCTCGACGCGCCGGTCGAGCGACGCCTGCAACTCGCCGCCGAGACCGGGCGCAGCATCGGCATGGCCTGCCACAGCGTCGGCTACGGTGCGCATTCCATCGCGGCGGTGCGGCTGCAGCTGCGTACTGCGGCCACGGGACTGGAAATCGAAGTGCTGCGCTGCCGCGGCGCGCGTCCCGGCCAGCGCGTGGAATGCCCTTTCCCTTTGCGACGAGTCGCCTAGTGCAGAGTCCCTATGCTCTGGCTCTGCATCCACCTGCCGGCTCTGCCGCTGGAGGCGCTGTCGCCGCCGCCGGATGAACCGCTGGCGGTGGTCGAAACCAGCGGCGCGCGCCGCCTGGTGCTGGTGCCGAATGAGGTGGCCCGCGAGCGCGGCCTGCGGGCCGGCACGCCGGTCAACAGCGCGCTGGCCCTGATCCCCGAACTGCGCCTGCTGCCGCGCGATCCCGGCGCGGAGTTGCAGGCTTTGCAGGGGATCGCCTGCTGGGCCTACCACCTGGGGACACCGGTGACGATGGATGCGGATGCGTTCAACGTCGAGGTCGAAATCCGCCGTAGCCTGCGCCTGTTCGGCGGCTGGCCGGCGCTGCGCCGGCATATCGCCGGCGAGGTCGCGGCCCTGCCTTATGCCAGGCGCTATGGCGTCGCCCCCACGCTGAGCGCGGCGGCGCTGCTGGCACGGACCGACGCCGGGCTGGAGCGGCCCATCGCGCGCAGTGGCGAGATCCATGCCGCCATCCGCAACTGGCCGCTGCAGTTGCTGCCGCTGGAGCACGATGCGCTCGACATCCTGCATGGCTCCGGCCTGCGCCGCATCGGCGAGGTGCTGGCCCTGCCGCGCGATGCGCTCGGCCGCCGCTTCGGCCTGCAGGCGCCGCTGGCGCTCGAACGCTTGTTGGGCCGTGCCGCCGAAGCCTGGGAATCGTTCGAGCCGCCACCGATCTACCGGCGCCGCCTGGAGCTGCACGGCAGCGCCGAGACCACCGGGGCGCTGCTGTTCCCCCTGCGCAAGATGCTGGGCGATTTCGCTTTCTACCTGCGCGCACGCGACCTGGCGGTGCAACGCTTCCGGCTCGGCTTTCGCGATCTCGGCCGGCGCCTGACGCAGCTTGACCTTGGCCTGCTCGCGCCGACGCGCGATCCCGACCGGCTGCTGCTGGTGCTGCGCGAGCGATTGGAGAAAATCTCGCTCACCGAACCGGTGCAGGAGCTGCTGCTCGAAGCCAAGCGCTTCGAACCGGCCGATGCCGCACAGGACGACCTGTTCCAGAACGGCACGCAGCTGGCCGAGGACTTCGCCACCCTGCAGGAACGCCTGCTGGCGCGGTTGGGCGAAGCCGCGGTGCGCCACGTTGCCGCCACGCCGGACCACCGGCCGGAGCGCGCCTGGCGGACATCCGCCGAGCCATCCACCGGCGCCCATCCGCCGCGCCCGCCGTGGCTGCTGCCGCAGCCGCGGCCGATCCCGCCGCCGCGCCTGCTGGGCCCGCCCGAGCGCATCGAGTGCGGCTGGTGGGAAGGCCGCCACGAAGTCCGCGATTACCACCTCGCCGAGGACGAGTCCGGACGCAAGCTGTGGGTCTACCGCGAGCTGGGTGGTGCGCGCTGGCACCTGCACGGCCTGTGGCAGTGACCATGACTCCCGCCTACGCCGAGCTGCACTGCCTCAGCAACTTCTCCTTCCAGCGCGGCGCCTCCCACCCGCAGGAGCTGGTGCGGCAGGCGCGGGCGCTGGGCTACCAGGCGCTGGCGCTGACCGACGAGTGCTCGCTCGCCGGCATCGTGCGCGCCTGGGAGGCGGCCAGGGAGGAGGAGCTGCCGCTGATCGTCGGCGGCGAGTTCCAGCTCGAACGGGGACCCAGGCTGGTGCTGCTGGCGCCGACCGTGTCCGCCTACTCGCAGCTGTGCGCGCTCATCACCCGCGCCCGCCGCAGCAGCGCCAAGGGGCGCTATCGCCTCGGCCTGGACGATATCCGCGATAACACCGGCGAGCTGCTGGCGCTGTGGCTGCCGCGCTGGAACGTGCAGAACCTGCCCGAAAGTATGTTTGCCGACGAGATCGAAAACCTGCGCGAACGCTTCGCCGGGCGGCTGTGGCTGGCCTGGGAGCGCCACCTGCACCCGCAGGACCGCCAGCGCCTCGAGCTGCTGCAGCGGCTGGGCCGGCGCTATACCCTGCCCCTGCTCGCCGCGGGCGACGTGCACTACCACGTGCGCGGGCGCCAGATGCTGCAGGACACGATGGCCTGCATCCGCGCCGGCTGCAGCCTGCGCGACGCACAGGCGCCGCTGTTCCCCAACGCTGAGCGCCACCTGCGTCCCCTCGCCGCACTGCAGCGCCTGTACCCGCCTGAGCTGCTGCGCGAGACCCTGGTCGTGGCGGAACGCTGCAGCTTCCACTTCGGCCAGCTGCGTTACGACTACCCGCACGAGCTGGTTCCGCCAGGAGTGGACTCCAGGCAGCACCTGCGCAATCTCACCGAAGCCGGCATCCGCTGGCGCTGGCCGGCGGGCTGCCCGCCGAAGGTGCGTGCCGACATCGAGAAGGAGCTGGGCCTGATCCGCGAGCTGCACTACGAGAACTATTTCCTCACGGTGCACGAGATCATGCAGTTCGCGCGCTCGCGCGACATCCTGTGCCAGGGCCGCGGCTCGGCGGCGAACTCGGTGGTGTGCTACGTGCTGGGCATCACCGAGATCGACCCCGAACGCGTCAAGCTGCTGTTCGAGCGCTTCATCTCGAAGGAGCGCGGCGAGCCGCCGGACATCGACATCGACTTCGAGCACCAGCGGCGCGAGGAGGTGATCCAGCACATCTACGCCAGGTACGGCCGCGAGCGCGCCGCCATCGCCGCCACCGTCATCAGCTACCGCCGGCGCAGCGCGATGCGCGACGTCGGCAAGGCGCTGGGCCTGTCGCTGGACCAGGTCGACGCGCTGTCCAAGGCCTATGCGCACTGGGACGACAACGCGCGCCTGGTGGAGCGCCTGGCGGCGCTGGGTTTCGCGCTGGAAGGCGCTCTGCTGCACAACTTCGTGCGGCTGGTGAACGAGATCGAGGGCATGCCGCGGCACCTGTCGCAGCACGTCGGCGGCTTCGTCATCTCGCACCATCCGCTGCACACCCTGGTGCCGGTGGAGAACGCCGCCATGCCGGACCGCACCATCATCCAGTGGGACAAGGACGACCTCGACACGGTCGGCCTGTTCAAGGTGGACGTGCTGGCGCTGGGCATGCTCAGCGTCCTGCGCCGCGCCTTCGAGCTGGTGGCGCAGTTCCACGGTACGCCGCGGCTGAGCATCGCCAGCGTCCCCGCCGAGGACGCGAAGACCTACGACATGATCTGCCGCGCCGAGACCATCGGCGTGTTCCAGATCGAATCGCGCGCGCAGATGAGCATGCTGCCGCGCCTCAAGCCACGCAATTTCTTCGACCTGGTGATCGAGGTCGCCATCGTCCGTCCCGGCCCGATCCAGGGCGACATGGTGCACCCCTACCTGCGGCGCCGGCAGGGGTTGGAGCCGGTCGAATATCCCAGCGAAGCCCTGCGCGAGGTGCTGCAGAGCACGCTCGGCATCCCCCTGTTTCAGGAGCAGGTGATGAGCATCGCCATCGTCGCCGCCGGCTTCAGCCCCGGCGAGGCCGACCAGGTGCGGCGCTCGATGGCGGCCTGGAAGCGCAAGGGCGGGCTGGAAAAGTTCCGCGACAAGCTCATCGCCGGCATGCGCAGCCGTGGCTACTCCGACGAGTTCGCGGAGCAGATCTACCAGCAGGTGCTCGGCTTCGGCTCCTACGGCTTCCCACAGAGCCATTCCGCCTCGTTCGCCCTGCTCACCTACGTCTCCTGCTGGCTCAAGTGCCACCAGCCCGCCGCCTTCTGCGCCGCCCTGCTCAATTCGCAGCCGCTGGGTTTCTACGCGCCGGCGCAGCTGGTGAACGAGGCACGACGCAACGGCGTGCGCTTCCGTGCCGCGGACGTGAACTGCAGCGCATGGGACTGCATGCTGGAACGCGGCGAGGACGGCGCACCCGAAGTGCGGCTGGGACTGCGGATGGTCGGCGGCCTGGGCGAAGCCGAGACGCAGCGGCTGCTGCAGGCACGGACCCAGGCGCCGTTCCGCTCGGTGGAAGACCTGGCCAACCGCGCCGGCCTGGGCCGCCACGCCCTCGACGCCCTGGCCGGGTCCGGCGCCCTGCAACCCCTGGCCGGGCACCGTCACGCCTCGCGCTGGGCCGTGGCCGGCGCGCAGCGGCTGGACCACGTGCTGGCCGGAACCCGCCTGGCGGAGAATCCGGTCGCGCTGCCGACGCCGACCGAGGGGCAGTCCCTGGTCGCCGACTACCGCAGCCTGGGCCTGACCCTGGGCCGCCATCCGCTGGCCCTGCTGCGCGGCCGCCTGGCGCGGCTGCGCGTACTCACCGCGGAAAAGCTGCGCGACGTACCCGATGGCAGGAAGGTGCGCGTCGCCGGCATCGTCACCCACCGCCAACGCCCGGGCACCGCCTCGGGCGTGGTGTTCGCCACCCTGGAGGACGAGACCGGCTCCGCCAACCTTGTCATCTGGCCCAAGGTGCTGGAGGCGCAGCGTGAGGTCATCCTCGCTTCCAGCCTGATGCTGGTGGAAGGCCGGCTGCAAAGCGAACAGGGCGTGATCAACGTGGTGGCCAGCCGCATCCACAATTACAGCGAGTGGCTGGGACAACTGCAGACCAGCTCGCGGGATTTTCACTGAGCCGGCAGAAAAGGCCGTGCCGCGACACACCTCAGGCCGTGACGTCGCTCCCCTGCGGCATGCACTGGTTGCGGCCTGCCGCCTTGGCGGCATACAGGGCCTGGTCCGCCCGTTCCAGGGTGAGGGCGACCGGTTCGTCGCGGCGATGGCCGGCGATGCCGGCGGAGACCGTGACGGCGACCTCCGGCGCGCCAGGGCACAGGCGCTGGCTGGCGACATGCTCGCGCAAACGGTTCAGGGCCTGCATGGCGTTCGGACCGGACTCCGTGTCGGGGAGCAGGATCAGGAACTCCTCGCCGCCCCAGCGGCAGATCTTGTCGGTCTCGCGCAGGACGTCCTTGGCTGCCCGGGCGAATCCGATCAAGGCCTCGTCGCCGATGCGGTGGCCGTAGGTGTCGTTGATCCTCTTGAAATGGTCGAGATCGACCAGGGCCACGCAGAAACCGGGGTCGGAGCGGCGATGGCGGTCGCGCTCGCGCTCCAGCAGATCCTGCATGTGCTGGCGGTTGAGGATGCCCGTCAGGGGATCGTGGATCAGGACCTGGGTGATCTGCTCGGTGGCCTCGGCGAGCTTGCGCTTGTCGTTCGACAGGCGCTCGCTGACCCGGCTGAAGTTGTAGGCCTGCAGGCTCAGCACCAGGATGACCGAGCAGGCCATCGCGACCTCCAGAGACTCGACCCGCGGGTCGAAGCCGGCGGGATGGGCCGTGACCCGCACCGCCAGCACGCACAGCATCATGGCGACGTAGGCCCCGCCGACGATGCGGATCTCGCGCGGGCGCAGGTTGAAGCCGAACACCACCCCCAGGCAGATCATCTGGAAGGTGCTGGGGCTGGTGGCGGGCATGAAGCCGTAGGCGGCGATCAGGCCGGCGCCGGCCCACAGGATCTGCAGCAGGTTGAGGGCGGGATCGCGCAGATGGGCGGTGACGCCCGCGCGCAGGAACACGAAGGGGACTACCGCCCCCAGCACGCTGTGGGCCGAGAACAGCATGCCCTGCAGCGGCGTCAGCAGCCCGGTGGGAACGCAGTACAGCAGGAACCCGCAGATGCACATCACGTAGACGCCGGCCGAGTAGAAATTCATGTACTGGTAGCGGCGCAGGCGGGTGTTGCGACCCAGGACCAGGCTGACCATGCCCTCCAGCAGCACGTTCGGCCGGCTCGGCGCGGATTCGGCACGGACCGACGGACGGGCTGGCGGCACGGAGAGGCTGGGGATGGAGATGGCTTCCGATCCGGCCGGAACCAGGTCCACCGGCTGCGGCGCCCCGCCGCCGGTGGAGGACATGATGCGGTCGCGGCCGGCGGCCTTGGCGGCGTACAAAGCCCGGTCGGCGCGCTCCAGCGCCTTGGCGAGCGTGCTGCCCTCGCGGTATTCGTAGAGGCCGGCGCTGAAGCTCAGCTTCAGGCCCCGGGCGCACTGGTTCCAGTCGTACCGGTGCACCGCCTCGACCAGCCGGGCCACCGCAGCCTCGGCCTCCTGCGGGGTCTTGTGGCATTGCAGCAGCAGGAACTCCTCCCCGCCCCAGCGGGCCAGCACGTCCGCCCGCCCGGGAAACGCGGCCAGGCAGATCTGGGCGAACGTCTGCAGCACGGCATCGCCTGCGGCATGCCCGAACTGGTCGTTGACCCGCTTGAAATGGTCGATGTCGATCAGCGCGACATGAAAGGAGCGCCCGCTGCGCTGCCAGCGTTTGACCTCGCTTTCGAGCAGGCTGTGCATGTGCCGCCGGTTATAGAGCCCGGTCAGGCCGTCGCGCACCGACAACTCCTGCAGCTGCTTCAGCATCTGCGCCATCTGCGCCTTGTGCTGGATCTGGAGCTGGTAGACCCGGCGCGCCCGCGCCGATACGATCAGTAGGATCGGCAGGATGATCAGCAGCAGGCCCATCGTCCAGATTTCGTAACGCCAGGTATTCCCGCCGGCGTGCAACCAGCCGCGTGCCACGGTGGTGAGCATCAACAGCACGGCGCAGAACGTTGCCGCGATCCACATGCGGCGCGGCGGCAGGCGCCGCATGTCGAACACGATGATCACGGTCAGCCAGAGCAGGGCGGCGCTGCGCAGCCCGTCGAGCGTACCGTAGCCGAGGGCCACCAGGCAGATGCCGACCAGCACCTGCGCGAACACCAGCATCGGGTCGCTGGAACGGACCATCGCGCCGCTGCGCAGGATGGAGTAGAAGACCGCCACCGTCAGGCAGATGAGGGTGCCCAGCAGCTCCGCGACGACCGGGCGCACGACCCCAAGAGCGGCGCCGATGCCGAGAGCCAGCAGGATCGCCGCGTGAACAGGCAGCGTCAGCGCCAGGCGCTTGAGGCCCTGGCGCCGTACCCTTTCCCACTCGGAAATCCCCGGAGCGCCGATCCGGTCGGACGCCCCCGCTCCTGCCGGCCCGGCATCCCAGACGGCCGGCATGCCGTTGCGGGCCCCGCTGGAACCATGGGCCACGGTCAGCCCCCCACCCCGGCCAGAGCCGGCACGGCGGCGATCAAAGCGACCTTCGGGCCCGTTGCCTGCATCGGTATGCTGCTGCCTCCCTGCTCAGGAGCTCCCAGGGAGCGCGTAAGCTTTGCTAATCATTGAGGCTTTTGGGGCCGATTGACCACCCGGCCGCCGATATGTGGTCCGCTCAGGCTGCCCGAAGGTGTGGGCACGGAGCCTACCCGCCCGCGGTCATATTCCCTCCCGACACGCCCCCATATAACCGATAATCCGGCATCCCAACCGATCCACTCCGACCCGAGCGCGTGCCCGACTCCCCTCCCGCCATCTCCCCCGCCATCCTGGCCGATACCCTCAAGCGCTGGTTCGGCTTCGACGCCTTCCGGCCGGGGCAGGAGGCGGTGGTGCGCGATGCCCTGGCCGGGCGCGACCTGCTGGCGGTGATGCCCACCGGCGGCGGCAAGAGCCTGTGCTTCCAGCTGCCGGCGCTGCTGCGCCCCGGCACCATGATCGTGGTGTCACCCCTGATCGCGCTGATGCAGGACCAGGTGCGGCTGCTGCGGGACATGGGTATCCCGGCGACCTTCCTCAACTCCAGCCTGGACGGGCGCACGGCGGCGGAGCGCTGCGCGGGCCTGCTGCGCGGCGAATACAAGCTGCTCTACCTGGCGCCGGAGCGGCTGCTGCTGCCGGATTTCTGCGGCGGCTTCCTGCCACAGCTGCAGGCGGCGCAGGGCCTGTCCGGCTTCACCATCGACGAGGCGCACTGCGTCTCCGAATGGGGCCACGACTTCCGCCCGGAATACCGCCAGCTCGGCCAGTTGCGCGAACGTTTCCCCGGCATGCCGGTGTTCGCCTTCACCGCCACCGCGACGGCGCGGGTGCGCCAGGACATCGTGGCACAACTGCGGCTGCACGAGCCGGCGCTGCATGTCGCCAGCTTCAACCGGCCCAACCTGCAGTACGCGGTGCGCGCCAAGACCGGCCACACCTATGCCGAGCTGCTGGAACGCGCCCGCCGCGGTGGCTCCGGCATCGTCTACTGCCTGTCGCGCAAGCGTGTCGACGAGCTGGCGGACAAGCTGGCCGCCGATGGCGTGCGTGCCCTGCCCTACCACGCCGGCCTCGACGGCGAGACGCGCCGCCTCAACCAGGAGGCTTTCATCCGCGACGACGCCCAGGTGATCGTCGCCACCATCGCCTTCGGCATGGGCATCAACAAGCCGGACGTGCGCTGGGTGGTGCACTACGATCTGCCCAAGACCATGGAAGGCTACTACCAGGAAGCCGGCCGCGCCGGGCGCGACGGCGACCACGCCGACTGCATCCTCTACTTCGGCGTGGGCGACATCCGCACCGCCGAGTTCCTGATCGCGCAGAAGATCCATCCGGAAACCGGCGAGCCGCTGGAGCAGGAGCAGCGCATCGCGCGCCAGGCCCTGCGCCGGGTGCTCGACTACGCCGAATCCACCGAATGCCGCCGCGCCATGCAGCTGCGCTACTTCGGCGAGGAGTTCCAGCCGCCCTGCCACGCCTGCGACAACTGCCTGGCGCCACGCCCGCTGGAGGACTGGAGCCGCGAGGCGCAGCAGTTCCTGTCCTGCGTGGCGCGGCTGGCCCAGCGCGGCAGCCGCTTCGGCGTGGCCTACATGATCGACCTGCTGCGCGGCGCCGAGAGCCAGAAGATCATCGACCGCGGTCACCAGCAGCTCAGCACCTACGGCATCGGCAAGCACCGCTCGCAGGACGAGTGGAGACTGCTGGCGCGCACCCTGCTGCACCAGGGCCTGGTCGACGAAACCAGCGACGGCTACCCGGTGCTGCTGCTCAACGCCGCCAGCCGCGCGGTGATGAAGGGCGAGCGCAAGGTCATGCTGGCGGTGCCGCCCAAGCGTGAACGCGCCCCTTCGCGCCGCTCGCGCCCCCAGGCCGCCGCCGACATCGTGCCCACGCCGCTGGGCGAAGACTTGTTCGAACGCCTGCGCACCCTGCGCAAGCGCCTGGCCGACCAGCAGGGCGTGCCTCCCTACGTGGTATTCGCCGACGCCGCGCTGCGCGCCATGTCGGAACAGCAGCCGCAGACCCTGGCCGCCTTCGCCGAAATCTCCGGCGTCGGCAGCCACAAGCTGGAGCGCTACGGCGAGGTGTTCACCACCGAGATCCGCGCCTTCCGCGGCGAGCGTGGGCTGGTGATCGAAGACGCCGGCCTGCCCGGCTAGGGCCTGCTTGCCCGCCGCTTCATGTCCGATTGTTACGCGCCACCGCGCCCGTAGCATTCGGTAACAAGCCAGTACGGCCTTTGAAACCAAGCCGCGGTGCGGCAAGGGTAGTTTTCCAGCGTCAGAACACCACCGCTGGAGACACCGGGCATGAACACCGAAGAAATCCACTGCACCCGCACGTGCGCTGCGGTCCCGCGGCCGCCGTCCTGGCCGACGCCGGCACTCCTTGCAGCTTTGCTGGCCGCGACGCTGACCGCCTGCGGCGGCTCGTCCGGCGGGGATCCCGGCTCTTCCGGCAGCAGTTCGGGTTCGTCGAGCTCCTCCGGCGGCTCGTCCTCTTCCTCCGGTGCCGGAGCCCTGTCGCTGACGCAGCGCATCTCCGCCGCCACGCAGACCGCGGAGACTGCCAGCTTGTGTATGGCGGTGACGCCGTTCTACTGGGAGATCGGCTACGCCGGTGGTTCCTACGCCGCAGGTTCGGTCGGCGGCAACACCTACACCGCGAACTCGCCGATGGCCATCGCCTCCGCGTCAAAATGGATGTATTCGTCCTACGTGGTACAGGCCGAGGGTGGCAAAGTCACCGCTACCGACATCCCTTTCCTCCACTTCACCAGCGGCTATACCAACATGCATCCGGGGGGCTGCGCGGCGAACCCTGTCGTCGGCCCGCCCCAGCAGACCATCGATGAATGCCTGGCGCAGCCGGGCATCAAGACGGTCAGCGGGGGAAGCACGCAGGGCTCGCAGGACAATACCACTGCCGGTTTCTTCTATTACAACAGCGGCCACATGACCCACCACGCCAGCGCCGTCATGGGGCTGGGCCATGACACCACCGCGGACCTGACGTCGCTGATCCAGCCGGTGCTGGAGCAAGGCAGCACCTTCGGTACCTTCGAATACACCCAGGTCGACATGGCCGGCGGCGTGGCGACCACTCCGGCCGACTACGCCATCTTCCTGCGCAACATCCTGAACGGGAAGCTGGCGATGCTGACCCTGCTCGGCAGCAACGCCGTCTGCACCAATCCTTCCACCTGCCCCACGGCGCTGTACAGTCCGATCGACGGTTCGCCCGGCAGCTTCGTCTCCAACGAAAGCTGGCACTACTCGCTGGGCCACTGGGTGGAAGACGACCCCACGCCTCAACCTGACGGCAGCACCCTCGGCGATGGCGCCTTCAGCAGTCCCGGCGCATTCGGCTTCTACCCCTGGATCGACGCCGGCAAGACGTACTACGGCATCCTCGCCCGCAAGTCCTCGTCGGAGTCCGGCGAAGGACTCCAGTCCGCCGCCTGCGGGCGGATGATCCGCAAGGCCTTCCTGACCGGTAATCCGCAGCTCGCGCCGCCGGTGGAACCGGCATCCTGATCATCTTCCGGACAGGGCGACGCGGTTTCCGCGCGCCTAGGACCCCGGCTTGATGCTCGCCATCTCTTCGTAGCTGCGGTACTTCGCCTCGATGTCGGTCTGCGCCTGGCGCAGCAGCTGTTCGGCTTCCTGCGGCCGCGTCGTCGCCAGGCTGCGGTAGCGCAGCTCGTTGTAGGCGTAGTCCTTGAACGCAATGCTCGGCCGGGGCGAGTCCAGGCGGAACGGATTTTCGTGCGAGTCACGCAGCGCCGGGTTGTAGCGGAACAGCGGCCAGTAGCCGCTGGCCGTGGCCAGGTCCTGCTGCTTCATGCCGTTGCGCAGGTCGAAGCCGTGGGCGATGCAGTGGCTGTAGGCCAGGATCAGCGACGGCCCCGCATAGGCCTCCGCCTCGCGGAACGCCAGCAGCGTCTGCTGTGGGTTGGCACCCATCGCCACCTGCGCCACATAGACGTGGCCGTAGGCGATGGCTTGCAGCGCCAGGTCCTTGCGCCCGATGCGCTTACCGGCGGCGGCGAACTTGGCGACGGCGCCCAACGGCGTCGCCTTCGAGGCCTGGCCGCCGGTGTTGGAATAGACCTCGGTGTCGAGCACCAGCACGTTGACATCGCGGCCGCTCGCCAGCACGTGGTCGAGACCGCCGTAGCCGATGTCGTAGGCCCAGCCGTCGCCGCCGACGATCCAGACGCTGCGTCGCACCAGGTGGTCGACGACGGACAGCAGCTCGCGCGCCCGCTCGTCGTGCTCGGCCAGCTTCAGCAGCACCGCTTTCAACTCTGCCACGCGGATGCGTTGGGTGCGGATCTCCGATTCCTGGATCTGTGGCGCGCCCAACAGCTCGGTGACGCGCCCCTCGCCCAGCTCGGGCGACAGCGCGCGCAACAGGCTGGCGGCGAGCTCCAGGTGCTTGTCGGCCGCCAGGCGGAACCCGAGCCCGAACTCGGCGTTGTCCTCGAACAGCGAGTTCGACCAGGCCGGGCCGCGCCCTTCGTTGTTCTTGGTCCAGGGCGTGACCGGCAGGTTGCCGCCGTAGATGGAGGAGCAGCCGGTCGCGTTGGCGACCATCATGCGGTCGCCGAACAGTTGCGACAGCACCTTCAGGTAAGGCGTCTCGCCGCAGCCGGCGCAGGCGCCGGGGAATTCGAACAGGGGCTGCAGGAACTGCACCCCGCGCACGTTGGCGAAATCGATGCGGGCGCGGTCGTTGACCGGCAGGCGCTCGAAGAAGGCAATGTTCTCCCGCTCGGCCTCCAGCAGCGGGGCCTTGGCGTCCAGGTTGATCGCCTTCACGCCGGGCTGCGCCTGGTCCTGCGCGGGACAGGTTTCCACGCACAGGCCGCAGCCGGTGCAATCCTCGACGTAGAACTGCAGGCTGAAGCGTACGTCCGGATAGCCGCGGGCATTGACCGGGGCGGACTTGAAGCCGGCGGGGGCCTCCCCCAGCCGCGCGCGGTCGTAGTACTTGGCGCGGATCACGCTGTGCGGGCAGACGAAGCCGCAGTGGCCGCACTGGATGCACAACTCCGGCTTCCACACCGGCACCTCGTCCGCGATGTTGCGCTTTTCCCAGGCCGCGGAGCCGGACGGGAAAGTGCCATCGGCGGGAATCAGGCTGACCGGCAGCTCGTCACCCAGGCCCTCGAACATCCTGGCCGTGACCTGCCGCACGAATTCGGGCGCAGTGGCCGGCACCGGCGGAGGCCGCTCGATGCGGCTGGTGGCGGTCGCGGGCAGCTTGACCTCCTGCAGCCGCGCCAAGGTGCCGTCGACGGCGGCGAAGTTCTTGCGCACCACCATTTCGCCCTTGCTCTGGTAGGCCTTGCGGATCGAGTGCTTGATCCGTTCGATCGCCTCGTCATGCGGGAGCGCGCCGGAAATGGCGAAGAAACAGGTCTGCAGCACGGTGTTGGTGTGCGCGCCCAGGCCCAGCTCGCGCGCGACGGTACTGGCGTCGATCACGAACAGGCGCAGGTGCTGAGCGAGGATCCGCTCCTGCGCCGACCGCGGCAGCCGGTCCCAGACTTCCTCGGCTCCGTACGGGCTGTTGAGCAGGAACACAGCGCCGGGCGCGGCCAGCCGCAACACATCCTGCCGCTGCAGGAAATGGAACTGGTGGCAGGCGACGAAGTTCGCCCGGTCGATCAGGTAGGGCGCGCGGATCGGGTGCGGCCCGAAGCGGAGATGCGACACCGTCTGCGCACCGGACTTGTGGGAGTCGTAGACGAAGTAGCCCTGGGCATACAGCCCGGCATCCTCGGTCAGGATCTTGACGCTGTTCTTGTTGGCACCCACCGTCCCGTCGGAACCGAGGCCGTAGAAGACGGCGCGTATCACCTCGTCCGGCTCGATCGAGAAGGACGGGTCGTAGTCCAGGCTGGTGTGGGACACGTCGTCGACGATGCCGACGGTGAAGCCGTTCCTGGGCTCGGCTTTCGTCAGCTCGTCGAACACGGCCTTGACCATCGCCGGCGAGAAATCCTTCGACGACAGGCCGAAGCGGCCGCCGACGATTCTCGGCATGGTCTTGCGCCGCCCGCCTGCCACCGCCTGCGCCAGCGCTTCGACCACGTCCAGATAGAGGGGCTCGCCGGCGGCCCCCGGCTCCTTGGTCCGTTCCAGCACTGCCAGCGCACGGCAGCTCTCCGGCAGCGCCTCCAGCAGGTGCGACGCCGCGAAGGGGCGGTACAGCCGCACCTGGATCACGCCCACCTTGTCGCCGCTGCGGCGCAGCACCGCAGCGGTCTCGCGCACGGTTTCCGCGCCCGAGCCCATCAGAACGACCACGCGCTCGGCATCGGCGGGGCCATCGTAGTCGAACAGGCGGTATTGGCGGCCGGTCAGGCCGGCAAACCGGTCCATCGCGGACTGCACCAGGTCGGGCAAGGCGGCGTAATACGGGTTGGCGGCTTCCCGTCCCTGGAAAAAAGTATCGGGGTTCTGCGCCGTGCCGCGGATGAAGGGATGCTCCGGGTTCAAGGCCCGGGACCGGTGCGCGCGCACCAGTTCGTCGTCGACCATTGCCCGGATCTGCTCGTCGGCAAGCAGCTCCAGGGTGTTGAGCTCATGCGAAGTACGGAAACCGTCGAAGAAATGAATGAAGGGCACGCGCGCCCGCAACGTCGCGGCCTGCGCAATCAATGCCGAATCGTGCGCTTCCTGCACTGAGCCGGAACACAGCAGGGCGAAGCCGGTACTGCGCGCGGCCATCACGTCCGAGTGCTCGCCGAAGATCGACAGCGCGTGGGTGGCCACCGAGCGCGCCGCGACATGGAACACGGTCGAGGTCAGCTCGCCGGCGATCTTGAACATGTTCGGCAGCATCAACAGCAGGCCCTGCGAGGCGGTGAACGTGGTGGTCAGCGCGCCCGCCTGCAGCGCGCCATGGACGGTGCCGGCGGCGCCGCCCTCGCTCTGCATCTCCTGCACCACCGGCACGTTGTTCCAGATGTTGCGAAGGCCGGCGGCCGACCACTCGTCGGCGGCCTCCGCCATCGCCGAGGAGGGCGTGATCGGATAGATCGCGCAGACCTCGTTGACCCGGTAGGCCACGTGGGCCACCGCGGCGTTGCCATCCATCGTCGCAATCTTCTTGCTCATGCCGGAACCTTCTGGACTTCGGCGATCATGCCGATGGCGTGGCACGGGCACTGCTCGAAGCACACGGCGCAGCCGGTGCACTTGGCGGAATCGACCAGATAGCCCTGGCCGGGCCCCACCTTGACGATGGCGTGCTCGGGGCAGGCGGCGTAGCAGTTGTCGCATTCGTAGCAGTTGCCGCACGACAGGCAGCGCTGCGCCTCGTAGCGCGCCTGCGGCTCGCTCAGCCCACCGACGATCTCGCCGAAACCGGACAGGCGCCGCTCCGCTACCAGCGTCTTCTGAATACCGGGCTCGGCGTCGCTGTAGACCGGCAGATGCAGCATGTCGAACGTGACCACCTGGTGCGGCAGCGGCCGGTGCAGCCGCTCACCGCGCAGCCAGGCGTCGATGTTCCGCGCCGCCTTCTTGCCGTGGCCGACCGCAGTGGTGACCGACTGCTCGCCCGGCACCATGTCGCCGCCGGCGAAGATGCCGGCATGCCCGGTCATCATGTTGGGCGCCACCTTCACCGCGCCGTCCCCGGTGAATTCGAGATCCGGGATCCCGCGCAGGAAACCGCTGTCCGTCTGCTGACCCAGGGCCAACACCACCGCGTCGGCCTGCAGGGTCTCGAAGCGGCCGGTCGGTTGCGGGTGGCCGTCCGCATCGAGCTCCATCACCTCGACCGTGAGCTCGGCGCCGACGACCTCCTTGATGGTCGTCAGCCACTTGATCTTGACCCCCTCCTCGACCGCCTCGTCGGCTTCGAAGGCCTGGGCCGGCATGTGGGCGCGGTCGCGGCGGTAGACGATCAGCGCCTCGGCGGCGCCCAGGCGACGGGCCGTGCGCGCGGCATCCATCGCCGTGTTGCCGCCGCCGTACACCACTACGCGTCGGCCCAGGCGTGGCGCCTCGCCGGACTTGACGTTGTGCAGCAGCGAGACCGCGTCGAGCACGCGGGCGGCGTCGCGGGCCGGGATGCCCACGCGCTTGCCCTGCCCGGCGCCGATGGCCACGAACACCGCGTCGAACTTGCCGGCCGCCCGTTCGGCCAGCACGTCCTCGACCTTGTGGTTGACCACCAGCTTGACGCCCATCGCCTCGATGCGGGCGATCTCGCACATCAGGTCCGCCCGCGGCAGCCGGTAGGCCGGGATGCCGAAATGCATCATGCCGCCGGGCAGCGGGCCGGCCTCGTGGATCTCAACGCCGTGCCCCATCAGGGCCAGATGGTAGGCGGCGGACAGCCCGCTCGGCCCGGCGCCGATCACCAGCACGCGCTTGCCGGTCCTGACCTCCGGCAGTGGAAACTGCCAGCCCTCGCGCACCGCCATGTCGCCCAGGAAACGCTCGGCGGCATGGATACTGACCGGAGCGTCGAGGGCGGCGCGGTTGCAGTTGCTTTCGCAGGGGTGATAGCAGACACGGCCGTGCACCGCCGGCATCGGGTTGTCGCGCACCAGCGCTTCCCAGGCTTTGCGGTATTCGCCGGCCTGGGCCAGTGCCAGCCAGCCCTGGATGTCCTCGCCCGCCGGGCAGGCACGGTTGCAAGGCGGCAGAAGCTGGATATAGACGGGACGCCGCGTCCGGACCGCGCCGGTTTCGGTGCCCTTCTCATGCGCCAGGTCCACCTTCGGCGTCATGTCGCTGCGTTTGAAGCTCATGTACGGTTCCTGGGTCAGGAGGCCGTCATCCGGCCTGCCGCCACGCGACGTGGAACGCTCCACTTCCGCTTATTCTCGGTGCAAGGCCGACCCCGATGGGTTGACCCAGGTCAAGCGCTCGTGCGTACCGCAAATGCGTGATAATCGCCGGGTAGCAGCCGCGGTCAGGAATCGGAACCAGCCGTTCCGGGGATCGGGAGTTGCAGCCATGGTTCGCTTGGCGTTTTGGTGGATGGGCAGCATGTGCGCCCTGTGGGCGGCCCCGCTGCAGGCGGCCGGCCAGCCGGGTGCCGCCCTGATCGAGATCCAGGGCCCCATCGGGCCGGCCACCTCGGGCTACTTCGCCAAGGCGCAGCAGCAGGCCGTAGCCGCGGGCGACAGCGTGATCGTATTGCGCCTGGACACGCCCGGCGGCCTGGACAGCGCAATGCGCGACATCGTGCAGAGCATCCTGGCTTCCCCGATCCCGGTGGTCGCCTGGGTCGGCCCGGGCGGAGCGCGCGCCGCCAGTGCCGGAACCTACATCCTTTATGCCACGCAGGTGGCGGCAATGGCTCCGGCGACCAACCTGGGCGCGGCCACGCCGATTCCCCTGAACGGCTCGTGGCCCGCACCCAAGGCGGGCGATTCCGAAAGCCACGAAGGCGCCGACGGGAAAGCTCCGTCGAAGCCCGCGGCCATCCCACCCGGCGACACCGCCGAGCTCAAGGCGGTGAACGACGCCGTGGCCTACATCCGCGGGCTCGCCGAGCTGCGCCGCCGCAACGCCGACTGGGCCGAGAGCGCGGTGCGGGGCGCCGCCAGCCTGAGCGCCGAACAGGCGCTCAGGCTCAAGGTGGTGGAGCTGATCGCGGACGATGTGCCCGACCTGTTGCGGAAGATCGACGGGCGCATGGTCAAGACCTCGCTCGGCACGATCACCCTCCACACTACGGGCGCCGCCGTCGACCGGCTCACGCCGGGCTGGCGCATGCAGCTGCTGGCCACGCTGACCAATCCCACCATCGCCTACGTGCTGCTGCTGGAAGGCTACCATCCCGGCGCCGTCCTGCCCGGCGTTACCGGCGGCATCGCGCTGCTGCTGGCGCTGTACGCCTTCCAGATGCTGCCGGTGAACCTGGCCGGGCTGGCGCTGATCGTGCTGGGCGTGGCGCTGTTGGTGGCGGAAGTGCACGCGCCCACCTTCGGCGCTCTTGGCTCCGGCGGCGTGATCGCCTTCGTGCTAGGCTCGCTGCTGCTGATGGACACCGACGTACCCGGCTTCGGCGTCAACCTGGGCGTAGTGCTGGGCATTGCGCTGAGCGCCGTGCTGCTGCTGGCGCTGACCCTCTACCTGATCTGGCGCGCCCGCCGCGCGCCGGTGGTGACCGGCAACGACGGCTTGGTCGGCGAAATGGCGGAGCTGCTGGAGCCGATCGCCGGCGGCGGCGAGGGCTGGGCGCGTGTACACGGCGAGCGCTGGCGCGTGCACAGCAAGGCGGCGCTGCCGGCCGGCACCCATGCCCGCGTCACCCGCAGCCAGGGGCTGCTGCTGAGCATCGAACCCTGCGACGGCTCCGCGTCGACGCACCAACGGGAGTGAACCATGCTGGGATTGACTGGCGTCCTGATCATCTTCGCCGCCTCGCTGTTCTTCGCCGCGGTCAAGATCCTGAATGAATACGAGCGCGGCGTGGTGCTCACGCTGGGGCGCTACACCGGCACCAAGGGGCCGGGCCTGATCCTGCTGCTGCCGGTGATCCAGCGCATGATCAAGGTGGACCTGCGCACGGTGGTCATGGAGGTGCCGCCGCAGGACGTCATCTCGCGCGACAACGTCACCGTCAAGGTCAGCGCGGTGATCTACTTCCGGGTGGTCGAGCCCTCGCGCGCCATCCTGCAGGTGGCGCGCTTCTACGAGGCGACCAGCCAGCTGGCCCAGACCACCCTGCGCTCGGTGCTGGGCGAACACGAGCTGGACGATCTGCTGGCCGCGCGCGAGGCGCTCAACCGCGACCTGCAGACCATCCTCGACAAGCAGACCGACGCCTGGGGCATCAAGGTCAGCAACGTCGAGATCAAGCAGGTGGACCTCGACGAAAGCATGGTGCGGGCCATCGCCCGCCAGGCCGAGGCCGAGCGCACCCGCCGCGCCAAGGTCATCCACGCCGAGGGCGAGCTGCAGGCGGCGGAAAAGCTCAAGGAGGCGGCGGCCGAGCTCTCCCAGCAGCCGCAGGCGATGCAGCTCCGCTACCTGCAGACGCTGATCGACATCGCCGACGAGAAGAACTCGACCATCGTGTTTCCGCTGCCGATGGATCTCATCACGCCGTTGCTGCAGAAGCTGAACAAGAATTAGCCCTTCACCGGCAAGGCATAGCTGCCGGTGACGTGCGCCACCAGCGTTTCCGGCTCGGCGGAGGAATACAGCAGGGCTTCCATCACCGCCAGCCGCCGCCCCAGCTTGATCATGCGGCCCTCGCCGACGATATCGCCGGGCTTGGCCTTCGCCACGAAATTGATGTTGCAGTTCGCCGTCACCGCCATCAGTTCCGGCCCGAGGTGCGACAGCACCAGCGCGTACATCACCAAGTCCGCCGCGCTGAACAACGCCGGCCCGGACAGCACGTTGCCCGGCCGCAGCATCGAGTCCCGGTACGGCAGCCGCGCCCTCACATAGTGAGGACGCACTTCCTCGATCGCCAGCATCTTGCGCTTGGCGGCGAAGCCCAGGTGGATCAGGTCCTCCACCTGCTGGGCCGTCATCTTCAAATCCATGCTTTCGTATAGGCCTTCTTATGAGAATGGCGCGCCCGGAGGGAATCGAACCCACGACCCAGTGCTTAGAAGGCACTTGCTCTATCCGACTGAGCTACGGGCGCCCGACGGCGGGTAAAATGGCGGAGAGGGAGGGATTCGAACCCCCGGACGGGATGAACCGTCAACGGTTTTCAAGACCGCCGCAATAGACCGCTCTGCCACCTCTCCGGAGCGCGGACGCGGCATAGTTTATTTCAAACCGCGCAGGCGGACGAACAAACGTCCGGCCGGCCGGTCCGCTGGCGAGGCCGCCGGCCGTAGCCCGCAGGCGTCCTTTTTCCCACCGCGATTGGCTTATAATGCGCGCCCCGTGCCGAGATAGCTCAGTCGGTAGAGCAACTGATTCGTAATCAGTAGGTCGCAGGTTCGATTCCTGTTCTCGGCACCAATAAATCAACTACTTACGTCGGTTTTTTCAAGAATCGGGCTTCTCATATTCCGGGCGTTTTCTTATATTCGCCAGGGAATTGGGCTGCCCCCTGCGGCCGGCATGTGCCGTGCTTGATCGGGCGTCTGGCGATCGTTGTTACCCTGGTCCCTCATGGGTTACATCCGGTTGTGTGCATGCACCCCGGTGGATGCAGTCCAATTTAAGCCCCAGCGCCGACATTACCTTTACCAAGCGCACGGACTGGCCTGACCGGCGACTGCAGCGGCGCCGATCCTGCCGTACAATGTACGGCACAAACGCCGCTGGAGAAATCGCCATGGCCGCCACTGAGCGCCTGGAAATGCGCCTGCCTTCTGAAGAGAAGGGCCTGCTGACCCGCGCCGCGCAGATCGAAGGGGTCAAGCTAAGCCAGTTTGTGCTGGCGCCCGCGCTCAAGCGCGCTCGCAAGGTGATCGCCGATGCCGAGCAGGTCACGACTACCGCCCAGGGCTACAAGGATGTCCTCGATGCGCTCGCCAAGCCGCCGAAGCCAACCAAGGCTTTGATCACAGCGATGCTCGACTACGAGGCTGCCGGCATTCAGTGGCGCTGATCGTCGGCAGTCTCGACAAGGCTGTCCATGACCAGACAGCCTTCGACTGCGGTGAACCGCCGCTCAATGATTTCTTCAAGACCAAGGCCGCCAAGCATCAGGCGCAGCGCGTCTCGCGCACCTTTGTCCTGACCCACTCGGACGCGCCTGGGCGCGTCCTCGGCTATTACAGCTTGAGCAATAGCCAGATCGCAGGCGAGCAGCTGAGCGAGGACGAAGCCAAGACCCTGCCGCGGCATGCGGTACCGGCGGTCATGCTGGCACGGCTGGCGGTGGATCGCAGCCAGCAGGGCAAGCGTTATGGGCAGTGGCTGCTGATGGACGCGATCAAGCGCTGTGCCCTGGTTGGACAACAGAGCGGTGTGTACGCACTGCTGGTCGATGCCAAGAACGACACAGCCAAACGCTTCTACGAGCGTTTCGGTTTTACCGCTATCGTCGGGCATCCGATGACGCTGTACCTGCCGCTGGAGACCGGTCTCAAAGCATTGCAAATGGCGCAGGGTTGATACCGATACCGGGGACACGCATTGGACCGGCTTCAAACCATCGATATCGGACCCGGCGGAATCTCCTAACCCCCGTCCAGGCTCTTGAGATCCCCCTCCACCATCGCATACGCGTCACTGCCCGGCGCCAGGCTGGCCTCCAGCTTTGTCCAGATCTCCCGGGCGGTGGATCTGTCGCCCTTGACGCGTGCAGCCAGTCCGGTCAGGTAGCGGATTTCCGGCGCGTCCGGATATTGGGACCCGAGCGACTTGAGGCTGTCCACGGCCGCCTGCGGCAAGGTCGTCCGTTTCTTCGACTCCGTATCCAGCAACAGGGCCCGCAGGTAGTTGCAGCGTGCCGCCATGTCGTCCGGCTTGAGCTTTAGCGCATGCTCGTACGCGGCGAGCGAGCCCGCCGTATCGTTCAGCACCCTGAGGGAGCGGCCGAGCATCATCCAGCCGTCGAAGTCCTCGGGCTGCTTCGCCAGCCGATCCTTCAGACGCTGGACCATGCCGTCAGGCCCCATCGCCGGGGCCGGGGGCGCTGCCGCGGAAACACTGCCGGACCTGAGCTTCGCCGCGCGCTCGTAGGCCGCCTTGGAACCTTCGGGGTCGTTCATCACCTGCAGCGAGCGGCCCAGCATCATCCAGCCGTCGTAGTCGTCAGGCTGGCGCGCCAGGCGATCCTTCAAGTGCTGGACCATCACGGCCGGGTCCATGGGCATGCTCTCGGCCGACGATCCTGGCGTCTGCGATCCGGCCCGCGGCTTCAGCTGTGCCGCGCGCGCATACGCCGCCTTGGAGCCTTCGGGGTCGTTCATCACCTCCAGCGAACGACCCAGCATCATCCAGCCATCGTAGTCGTCAGGCTGACGCGCCAGGCGATCCTTGAGGTGCTGCACCATCTCCGCGGGATCGGAGCCCATGGGAGCGGACTCGGCGCCCGCATCGCCCGGCGGCGCCGTGTTGGGAGAATGCGAATCGGTCCAGGGCACGAATGCCGCGCCGCCCTCGCCGGCCAGCAGCCGGGGACTAAGCAGGGCGGCACAGCAGGACAACGCAGCGACCGACCACCAAGCCGGACGCGTGCGGCCGCCGCACCGCGTCCGGACCATCACCTTGCCGGCGACCACCCGCGTGGCGCGCCGCATCAGAACTTGTAGATGAAGGCGGCGTTGACGGTCGACACGTTATAGCGTGCCGGCAGGTCGCCCGTGATCACCTGTCCGACGGTCATACCGGGCAGCGTCCAGTCGGTCATGTCCAGGCTGTCGAAGCGATAGCCGAGGTACACCGACATCCGCTTCGAGTAGTCGTAGACCGAGTAGACCTTGAACTGGTTGTCCGACGAATGCGCCCCCAGCAGCGGGTCGCCCGTGTTGGTCGCAGCGGCGGGGAAGGACTGTGTGAACGCCTCGTTGCCGTAGGAGTACGTGTAGTCGGCGCCCAGCTTCACCTTGGTGTTCAGCCTCCACGTGGTGCCGACGCCGGCGGTGTGGATGTCGTAGGTGTTGCTGTCGTAGTAGTACTGCGGGACGGCCGCCGTGGTGTTCGAGGCCAGCGCGTTGATCGAGCGGTAGGTACGCAGGAACGAGTAGAACAGATGGACCTCGCGGTCCTCGTCGATGCGGTACGCGAGGTCCGGCCCCGCCTTGGCGCTATAGTCCCTGCGGGTGCCCACCGGAGCCGAGCCGGCCAGGCTGTTTGTCAGGTTCGGGTCGTGGTAGTGGTTGTAGGTGTACTTGCCGAACAGGCTGAGCGACAGCTTCTGGTGCAGCGTCGTCGCCAGGTGCAGGGTGGCGGAGTCCTCGGTCCGTGCCGCCTCGTAGAACGGCACTTCCTGGCAGCCCAGCAGGTTGGTGGCGGCCGAGTAGCAGTCGGACACGATCTGCAGGGTCCACAGGCTGAAGTCCGGGGCCGACGCGGTGCGGTTGGCATGCAGCAGCGCCAGCGAGCCGGTGGTGTTCGGCAGGAACGTCGTGTTGACCTTGAACGTCTCCTCGTTGTCCTTGGCATGCCGGGTGATGGCGTTGTCCCGGCGGGTGTCCTTGTAGGTATAGCCGAGCTGCAAGCGCGTCGAAGGCAGCAGGTGATATCCCGCGGTGAGTGCCATCGCCTGCTTGGCCCACGATTCCGGCACCGCCTGTCGGAACTTGAGCGAAGCCGCCGGCGTGCTGGCCGAGGCGGTATCGGTCGGGTCGCCGTAGATGAACATCGGCTGCGTCTGCGGATCGCGCAGGTCGGTGGTGTAGCTGGCGCGGATGTCCAGCTTCGGCAACGGCCGCGTGGTCACCGCCAGGCTGCCGAAGTAGGTCTGGACGATGCCGTCGAGCGATCCGGGATTGGAGGCCAGCAGCCCCTGCGTGGTCTTGTTGACGGTGGTGACGTAGGGATCGTTGGTGGCGTTGACGAAGCCGTCGTCCTGCAACTGCAGGCTATACACCATGGTGGCGCTGACGCGGGTGGTCGGCGTCAGGTTGTAACCCGCCTCGCCGGTGATCGTATGCGCCTGGTTGCTGGGCGGCAGGCTGTAGACGCCCGTCTGCGGGTACTGCGTGCCGGAGACGATCTTGAAGTTCCAGGGCTGGAAGCCGAAGCCGCCGCCGTTGTTGTCCGAGAAATTGGAGAACTCGTAGGCCAGCTTCGCCTGCAGGCGTTCGGTGTTGTACGCCGCCGCCACCGTGAGGGTGTCGGTGTCGTAGTTGATCGGCATCGGGAAGCTGATGAACCCGGTGTTGCTGCCCGCCGTGGTCATCGCCTGCTCCAGCGTTCCCTCCTTGTGCTCGTGCACCACATCGCTCGACAGGTCGATATGACCGATGTGGTAGGTCCACCCCAGCATGCCCTTGTCCCGGCGCGTACCGACGTTGGTGGTCAGCTCGGTGCCGTTGCAGTTGGTGGTGGTGCCGCAGACCACGGTCAGGCCATTGGTGGTGGTCGGCGTCAGCTTGGCCTTGAAGCCGGGTGAAAGGTTCCCGTTGTTGTCGAGGATCGAGGTGAAGTGATCGCTCCCCCAATACGTCATCGCGTCGTAACCGGCGCTGATCCCCCAGTGTCCCTGCTCGCCCACACGCAGGTTCAGCGAGGCCTCAGGTGCCAGCCGGCCGGGCTGGAAGTCGACATTGTCGCCGGTGAACACGAAGTAGTGGGTGGTGCCGCTATCCCAGGCGTCGCGGTCCTGGTAGGTCCAGCCGGCGGTGGCCCCGCCCCCCTCCTTGAGACCGTTGTACTTGCCGAACGTGGCCCAGTTGTTGGCGCTGCCGAACACCCCCAGGCCTCCGAGCCGCACCTGGTTCACCGGGGCCGGCTGGGCCGGGGCCGCGGCGGCTTCCGGCGCCGCGGGCGCCGAGACGTCGAAGCCGCTGTCGTCCTTGGACTGTGCCACCGCCGCGAACGGCAGGATGCAGAATGCACTCGCCAGGACGGTAACCGACTGTTTCGTTTTCTTGCTCATGTCACCACCCCCGATCAACGGAAGAAGGTAGAACCGCTGGGGCTGTTGGAGCCGTGAATCTGCGAATGGCAGTTCAGGCAGCTACGGTCGCCCGAGAGGTAGAAGTTGCCGCTGTGCGCCGCCACGTCGCTGTTCTTGTAGCCGTAACCGCCCATGTCGTTGGTGGCGGCATGGCAATCCAGGCACAGGAATGGCACCTTCTCCTTCAACAGGCGCGCGTTCTGCGAGCCGTGCGGGTTGTGGCAGTTGGTGCAGTCCTCGCGCACCGGCTGGTGCTCCCACAGCATCGGACCGCGCTTGTCGGCATGGCAGGTGTAGCAGGTGTCGGTGACGCGGACCTTCTTCAGCGAGTCGGGCCCGGCCGAGCCGTGCGGATTGTGGCAATCCGAGCAGGCCACCTTGCCTTCGCGGATCGGGTGGTGCGAGAACTGCAGGGTCAGCGCCTGTTGCTCGGCATGGCAGGTGAAGCACTTGTCCGGCTGCGTCTGCTTGACCAGCACCGGATCCTTCTGCACGTGGATGGTGTGGCAGCTGTTGCAGGCGATGTTGTTTGATTCGTGCTGGCTGCCCTGCCAGTTCATGCGCAGGCCGTTCTGGTGACAGGCCAGGCACTTGGCATTGCGGTCCGCCACCGGCGAGGCGAACTCGCCCTTGAACACCACCGCCGGCGACGGCCGCCGCTGGCCTTCGGCCGGATGTGCCTCGTAGTGGTCGCGGCTGACGCCGTGGCAGGACTCGCAGGCATGCTTGCCGAACGGCGTGCGTGGATCGGCCTTCATCGCATGCGGCGTCGCCAGGATATCGGTGACCGGCGCCTTGTCGTGGCAGCGCATGCAGGTCTGCTCGCCGCGCGCGGCAAAGTCCGACGCGCCCTCGGCCGCCTCCCCTGGCCCGCCGGCGCTGGCGACCTTGCCGTCCGCCGCAGTGCTGCTGTCGGCCCAGGCCGCGTTGCAGCCCACCGACGCTCCCAACAGGAGCGCCAGGCCGCCGAATGCCGCGATCGTTCGTTTCAGTCCCATGGCATGACTCTCCTCGTCAGGGCCCCCGCCCCGTTGCCACAGCGGAGGCCGGTTAATCCCCAATCAATCTCACTTGCCGGCCGCTACGAAGTCGGCGGCGCCGGAATCCAGCACCAGCGTCCGCTCGAACGACACGTAGTGGAAACGCCCCTCGGTGTGCCCCGCATGGACGGCGAAGCCCACCGTATAGGTCTTGCCGGGCACGATGTCCTTGTAGACACCGCCGGCGTGCAGCGGCCTAGCGATCGTCACCGACCAGTGGCCCTTGTCGCCGGTTGCTTCGGCCGTGACCTTGTTGTCGGCGATCGGCTCGCGCTTGTCGAGGATCGTGCCGCTCTCGGCCGCAGCCGGCTTGCCCGGATTGAGGCGGGCCTGGTCATACTCGAGGTAGTAGCCGGCCGCCTTGAGCTTGGCCAGCTCGTCGGCGGACTTGGCGTCGCCGCCACCCTGGCGCGACATCTTTTCGCGGCTCTTCATCAGGTACATGGTGCGGCTGGCACCGCCGGCGCCCGGCATGTTGGTCAGGTCCTCGTGGCAGCCGACCCAGCAGGTGGTGCGGTTGGCTTCCGGCACCCCGCCGTCGTTCAGCATCATGGTGACCTTGGTCTCGAACTTCTTGTCCTGCCCGGCATCCGGTTGGGTGCCGGTATCGAAGTCGAGATGCACGTAGAGGTTGCTGGCGTCATGCGCGAACTTCACGGTGGCCGTCATCGAACCGGGCTTGCCGGCGATCGGCGACGCCTCGTTCTTCTTGCCGGACACCAGGTTCTTGCCCATGTCCGGCTCGTCGCCGGTATGGCACTTGCGGCAATCCTTGCCCGACTTGAAGTTGGGCGCGCCGCTGTGGTCGGCAGGGGTCAGCACCCACTCCCACGACGACTGACCGGGATAGAACAGGTTGATGTCCTGGCCCTTCACGCCGGACCAGTCGATGCCGGCGGCCTGCGCCGGCTGGACCGCCGTGGCGCCAGCAAGACAAAGTCCCGCGGCCGCCAAACGCACTTTCAGCCTGTGGTTCATCGCACGAATCTCCAGTTGATGATCGGTTCCCAAGCCCTACTTCACGTCGAAGCCGCTATCGGCAGCGGCGGCCGGCTCTTCCACGTCGAATTTCTTGTGGGTGACGCCCTTGTGGCAGTCCACGCAGTTGGCGTTGGTGGACATCGCCTCGGTGTGCATGCGCTGCGCGCGTCCGGGCTGCTCGCTCAGCACCATGTTGTTGTAGTAGTGGCAGTGCTTGCACTCGCGGGCGTTGGTGTCGGCGAAGTGCTTCCACACGTCCTTGGCAAGCTGCGGCCGCAGCGGGTTGAACTTGTCGAGGGTATTGATGCCGGTGAGGTAGTAGAACAGCTCGAAGCCGGCCTTCCATTTCACGCCCACTTCGTGGATCCAGCTGTTCTGCGGCACGTGGCAGTCCGGACAGCCGGCGACCACGCCGAATTCGTTCTTGAAGTGCTTGGACTGGGTGTATTCCTCATACACCGTGTCCTTCATGATGTGGCAGCGGATGCAGAACTCGGTGTGGTTGGTCCACTCGATGGTGCTCATCCAGGCACCGAAGCTGGCCCAGCCGACGAACATGGCGGCGACCATGCAGGTCAGGAGCACGCGGTGAGCCCGTACCCAGGCCCAGAGACCCTTCTTTTCGCTTCCGGCCCCTTTTGAGGGGTCCTGCGCTGCGTTGGCCATCGTTCCGCCCCCTTTACTCGTACTACGTCCTGCGTACGTTCAGCAAACAACCACTTGCTTCGAGAGGCGCACCGCGCGCCAAGGTTAACCGATTTCCCCTCCGAAATGTTCTGGAATCAGACCGGCCATCGCTCCGCTCCCCCACAGGATCGATGCCACCCACGGCTTCAAGCGCGCCGCCGCACCCGGGCCCGATGCCCAAAGGATGCGGAAACAACCAAAGCTTGAATTTCGATTGACTCGCATGTGCTTGTTCTTCTTCTTCGTCGCTCGCGTTCGCCTTTCGATACTACTCGCGGAGTACAGCCCTTCCTTTACATTCGCTGCAGGAAAGTACCCGCATCAAGACACAGGTGCCTTGATCTAGATCAATCGGGCGTCATTTTTTATTCGAAAAGCTGACGGCGGGATGAAACACCGCGCACACGGGGCCGCCGGGGCCTGCGCCCCGGCATCGTCGATGGATCATGCGCGGGCGGCCGATCACCCCCGATCGGTCCGCCCGCACCGGCCCCGAGGGGACCGGCCGCGCGGTTCAGCCGCCGCGCGCGAATTCCGGATACAGCGTCATGCCGCCGTCGACGAAGATGGTCTGGCCACTGACGTAGTCGGAGTCGTCCGAGGCCAGCCACACCGTGGCCTTGCCGATGTCCTCCGGCAGGCCGATGCGGCCGTAGGGGATCAGGGTGAGCAGGGAGCTGAGGGCTTCCGGGGTCTCCCAGGCGGAGCGGTTGATCGGCGTCTGGATCGCACCGGGGCCGATGGAGTTAATGCGGATCTTCTGCGGCGCCAGCTCCTGCGCCAGCGACTGCATGAACAGCTTCACGCCGCCCTTGGACGAGGCGTAGTTGACGTGGCCGGCCCAGGGGATGGTCTCGTGCACCGAGGACATGCAGATGATCTTGCCCATGGCGCGCGAGAGCTCCGGCTGCATGCCGCGGCGTACGAACTCCTTCACCGCCAGGCTGGAGCACAGGAACATGCCGGTGAGATTGATGCCGATGACCTTGTTCCACTGCTCCAGCGTCATGTCGACGAAGGCCGCGTCCTGCTGCAGGCCGGCGTTGTTGACCAGGATGTGGATGGTGCCCCAGGCCGAGATCATCTGCTTGAACATGGCGGCGACCTCGTCCTCCTTGGACACGTCGGCCTTGATCGCCAGCGCCTGGCGGCCGAGGGCGGTGATCTCCTTGACCACCTTCTCCGCCCCCGCCGCGCTCGACGCGTAGTTGATCACCACGTCCGCGCCGGCCTGCGCCAGCGACAGCGCCACGCCGGCGCCGATACCCGAGCTCGCGCCGGTGACCAGTGCCTTCTGCCCCTTCAATGGTTGGTACGACATTGCTCTGCTCTCCTGGTTTGCCGGCCGCAGCGGTGCGTCGGCCAATGCTGGTGGAACTGACAAAGGTGCCGCGGGACCCGCCCTATTTCTCCCGCCATTCCGCGATCAGCGAGGCGATCAGCCCGGTCCAGCCGGTCTGGTGGGAGGCGCCGAGGCCGACCCCGGTCTCGCCGTGGAAGTACTCGTGGAAGGTGAGATAGTCGCGCCAGTACGGATCGTGCTGGAACTTGTGGATGCCGCCGTATTCCGGCCGCACACCCTGCTCGTTGCGCACGAAGATCGAGATCAGGCGGTCGGCCTGGGTCTTGGCGATCTCGCCGATGGTCCAGATATGGCCGTCCTTGCCCTGGATGCTGAGGTCCGAGCCGTAGGCCTTGGCCAGCTTG
Source organism: Nevskia sp. (assembly GCA_031291075.1). Taxonomy (GTDB): domain Bacteria; phylum Pseudomonadota; class Gammaproteobacteria; order Nevskiales; family Nevskiaceae; genus Nevskia. The sequence continues at coordinate 30,829 of JARLJS010000060.1, forward strand.
CGCAGCGACTCGATCATCAGGAACGCGGTGGGAAACCAGATCGGCCCGCGCCAGTTGGAGTTGCCGCCCTTGATCTTGCAGATCGCCTCGGCCGGCTCGTAGGTGACGCCGTTGTGGCCCAGCACGAAGGGGCTGGCCTCGTGTACCTTGGACAGGCTGCGCAGGCCGTAGTCGGACAGGAATTCGCCCGGGTCGCACATGCGTTCCAGCATGCGCTGGAGCTGGTACTTGTGGACGATGGTCAGGGCCAGCGTATCCTTGCCCTCGTGGCTGATGCGGTTGACGCACTGCTCGCTCAGCTCCCTGCGGTTCTCGATGAACCAGTCCAGGTTGGTGCGGAACTCCTTGAACTGCTCGATCCAGTCCGCTTCCAGCCGCTCCACCGCGTAGAGCGGGATCAGGCCCACCAGCGAGCGCACCTTGAGCTTCTCGAAGCGGCCGTCCGGGTAGCGCAGCACGTCGTAGAAGAAACCGTCCTCCTCATCCCACAGGTTGTAGTTGCGGTTGCCGCCCATGTTCTTCATCGCCGCGCCGACGTAGATGTAATGCTGGAAGAACTTGGTGGCCAGGCCCTCGTAGGTGCGGTTCTCCCGGGCCAGCTCCAGCGCGATGCGCATCATGTTGAGGCAGAACATGCCCATCCAGCCGGTGGCGTCGGACTGCTCCAGCACCGCCCCGTCCGGCAGCTTCTCCGAGCGGTCGAACAGGGTGATGTTGTCCAGGCCGAGGAAGCCGCCCTCGAAGATATTGTTGCCGGCGCTGTCGACCTTGTTGATCCACCAGGCGAAGTTGATCAGCAGCTTGTGGAAGCAGCGTTCCAGGAACGACCGGTCGGCCTTGCCGGAGCGGATGCGGTCCATGTTGTAGACGCGCCACACCGCCCAGGGGTGCACCGGCGGGTTGAGGTCGGAGAACTCCCACTCGTAGGCGGGGATCTGGCCATTGGGATGCTGGAACTGCTCGAACACCATCAACCAGAGCTGTTCCTTGGCGAACTCGGCGTCGATCAGGGCGATGGCAACGGTGTGGAAAGCCAAGTCCCAGGCGGCGAACCAGGGGTATTCCCACTTGTCCGGCATCGACAGCACGCGCATCGAGTTGAGATGCCGCCAGTTCTTGTTGCGGATCGCCGAGCGCGATTCCGGCGGCGGCATCTTGCTGTTGTCGCCCTTCAGCCAGGAGTCGACGTCGAAGATGTAGTTCTGCTTCGACCACATCAGGCCGGCGAAGGCCTGGCGCTGGATCCGCTTCTCGTCCTCGCTGGCGTTGTGCGGGTGGATCTCGGCGTAGAACTCGTCCGCCTCTCCTCGCATGCGGGCGGTGATGGCGTCGATCTCGGCCATCGGATGCTGCAGCGGCTGCGGGCTGAGCCGCAGGCGCACCACCGTGGACCCGCCCGCCGGCACCTTGCGGGTGTATTGAATCCCGGCCTTGGTGCCGGTGTTGGACGGGTTCACCGCCGGCTCGCCGTTGACGATCAGGCGGTGGAAGGCATCCTTGAAATACTTGCGGCCGTTGTCCGCGGCGGCCCCGTACAGCCTGACCATGTTGGTCTCGTTGTCGGTGAACAGCGCCCGGCCGTCCGGCTCGCCGTACAGGTAGCGCTGCTTCAACTGGTAGCGGTGGGTGAGGTTGTCCAGCCCGTCGGCCGTGCTGTCGTCGGCCACCAGGCAAAGCTGGGTGGAATCGGACTCCACCAGGCGGATCAGGGGCTCGCGCAACGGCTGCTCGCCCCAGCCCCAGATGTTGCGGAACCAGAGCTGCGGGACCAGGTGCAACGTCGCCTCGTCCGGCCCGCGGTTGAAGGCCTCGATGCGGATGCAGATGTCCTCCGGGCCGGCCTTGGCGTACTCCACGAACACGTCGAAGTAGCGGTTCTCGTCGAAGATGCCGGTGTCCAGCAGCTCGAACTCCGGCCCCTGGCCGTTGCGCCGGCGGTTCTCGTCCACCAGCCACTGGTAGGGGTATTCCGCCTGCGGGTACTTGTACAGGTACTTCATGTAGCTGTGGGTGGGCGTGCTGTCGACGTAGAAGTAGTAGTCCTTCACGTCCTCGCCGTGGTTGCCCTCCGCCGGGATCAGGCCGAACGGCCGCTCCTTCAGGATCGGGTCGCGGCCGTTCCACAGCCCCAGCGCGAAGCACAGCGTCTGGTAGCGATCGCAGATGCCGGCCAAGCCGTCCTCGCCCCAGCGGTAGGCCTTGCTGCGGGCCATATCGTGGGTGAAGTAGTTCCAGGCCGACCCGTCCGGGCTGTAATCCTCCCGCACGGTACCCCACGAGCGCTCGCTCAGGTAGGGCCCCCACTTCTGCCATTCGGCCCGGCCATCCTTCAAGTCCTGCAGACGCTGCTTCTCGCGACTGGCCACGTGTCCCCCCCTCGTCGATCCGTAGTGTCCAGGCCTGGCGGCCCGGTGAGCTTCAAGCTTTGCCGCCCGCCTCTCCCTGCGCCTGCGCCAGCCGGCGGCCGGTCTGGTCGATGCGCTGGCACAGCTGCCGCAGCAGGCGCACCGTCTCGGCCGGATGCTCGGCGATGACGTGCTCGAAATTCTTCAGGGTGACCTCGCGCAGCTCGGAGTCCTGCGTCGCCACCACCGTGGCCGAGCGCGGCTGGTTCAGCAGCAGCGACATCTCGCCCACCCAGTCACCCGGTCCGAGCACGGCCAGCACCTGCTGGCTGCCGTCGGGGCCGCGCTTGCGCACCTCCAGCGCGCCGCGCTCCAGCACATAGGCCCGGTCGCCGGCGCCGCCTTCCTCCAGCACCACCGAGCCGGCCTTGGCGTGCGAATGCACGCAGTCGGTGAAAATGCACTTGTAGCGTTCGGTGTGGTAAAGCTTGGCGCAGCCGGCGCGCTGCTGGCCGGTCACCCAGCCCGCCAGCTTGACCGCGATCAGCGCCCCCGCCATCGGCCCCACCAGGTACAGCCACTGGTGCTGGAACAGCTGGGTCAGCAGCGCCGGGGCGAAGCTGCGGGCCGGGTTCAGGCTGGTGCCGGAAACCGGGGCTTCCACGAACACCAGGAAGGCCACCAGCGCGCCGGCCAGGTAAGGCGTCCTCCTGGCGAAGCGCTGGTTGCTGACGCAGTACAAGATAAGGAACACCAGCATGAAGGTGATCAGCGTTTCGGCGGCCAGCGCCACCGCCACCGAGTAGCCGTCGCCGGGCAGGGTGAGGCCGAGCTGGATGCTGCGCGCCGCTGTGCCGCCCACCGTGGCCACGATGTACACGCCCAGCACCGCTCCCAGCACCTGCGCCACGACGTACAGCACGGCGTCCGCGGTGGGCACCTGCCCCTTCCACCAGAAGGCGAAGGTCACCGCCGGGTTGAGGTGACCGCCGCTGCGCTGGCCGAGCGGCGACAGCACCACCAGGGTGCCGCCGCCGGCGAACATCATGCCGGTGAGCAGGCGCCGCAGGTTGTCGGACGGGATCAGCCCGCGCATGGGCGTACCCTGCCCCCACATCAGCGCCACGGCGCCGATGCCGATGGCCATCATGATGGCAGTGCCGACGAACTCGGCGAAGTATTCGGGCAGATGGGCTTTCATCGGGCTGCTATCCGGCACACTCCCAGTCGAACCCGGCCCAGGCGGGGTCCTAAATAATGAGGAAGCAATATTCAATCCGCGCCGCTGCGCGAAGCCCCCGGGCCATCGTCTTACTCTACTCCGGATCGGCGGGGCCTGCCCCCTGTGCAGGCCCCGCCTCCGGGTCCCCCTCGGCATCGATACGGCGGCCTTGCAGGCCACCGTACCGCAGCTGCGGCGGCGATGATGGGACTGTGTCCGGCGGCCCGACCCTGCCGCAAGGCCCCGGAGCGGGTCTTTTCTACTGCCCGGTCTATGCGCTAAAATGGTCGTCTTTGGTGGACGTAGCTCAGTTGGTTAGAGCTCCGGATTGTGATTCCGGAGGTCGTGGGTTCGAGTCCCATCGTCCACCCCAAGTTCGCGCTTGGGCTGTTAGCTCAATGGTAGAGCAGCTGACTCTTAATCAGTAGGTTCGGGGTTCGAGTCCCTGACAGCCCACCAATCAAATCAATAAGTTAGAGAACATCGGTCGTCCTTCGGCGACCGTTTTTCGTTTCTGGGTTCCTCTGTGGGTTCCTTGAATGGTCACGCTGAATAATACGGGCCATCGGATGAAAGAGTGGCTTCCGGCAAATGCGCGTCCGACCCGGCCCCATGCCAGACCATGCCTTGCCGCGATCCTGGCGAGCCGCGAGCCGCCGTCGTGCTGCACAGGCAAGATAAAAGGGCACGGCACGTGAGTTGCCGACAAGCCGCGTCTGCACAGGGGATGAGGCGGCACGTGTCGCGTGTGGGAGCGTGCCGTGTGTGAGCCGTGGCGGAAACACCGTGGCAATCTCAGACGCCGCGTCTCTCCGCCCTCAAAACGCGCTTGCGCGCCTCTTCCAGCGCATCCCGTAATCCCGGTACGCCGACCGAACCCGCCAATTCAGTACGGGCAAGCTTAGGCACGGCGTACTCGATCATCCGCAGGTACAAGTCCAGCGCCCGGCCGGGATCGTTTGCGGCCACAGCATCAAGCCAGCGCTGCACGTGTTCTGCGTTGCGCTCGGCGAGAAGGGCCATCGTTCCGCGGATGTCAGCGGTTACGCGGTTCGGGGTGCCTTTCTGGCGACCGCCCGTTTTAGTGCCCTTTGCCATCGGTCTACTGCTGTCTAGTTTAGACGCGAGACATTGTGTCACACGGCCGAAGCTGGCGACAGAATAGAGCCTCAGCTCGGTACAGATCGCGCCGCCGCAGCGTAGTTCTTTGCGAACCTAACCAGATCGCCCCCGCAAGCGGCAAGCGCTTCATCGACAGCAACCCAGTCCAGGCGGCGGTGTCTGCGCTCATAGTCGCTGACGTAACTTTGATGCCGCCCCAATCGCTGCGCCAATTGCATCTGGGTCAAGCCCGCGTCAACGCGAACCTGCTTCAGCAGGTCGCGGAAAAGCTCGCGCTTGGCGCTGTAGAGCTGCTTGCCCATGCAGCGACCCTAATATCTGCTTCTCAGTTATCTAAAAAGCAGATATTGTCCCGAGCAAATCGCTCTAATTCTCAGCGCCAAAAGGTGGGCTAGGTCGTGAACAGGCTATTGTCGGTGCCACGGTGCCTTGCGCCATTCTTAGTCGGCATAGTCGGAGCGACTACGCTTCAGGCCAAAGCTACTGACCCACAGCTGGCGGCGGCCAAAGCACACGCTGCACAGGCTCACGCAGACTTTCTTGCAGCCGAGCGCGCCCAGGTGCTTTGTACGGCGACCCGCGAATACCGCTTCTTCGCAGCCGCGGTAAATCTGCAAAGAGCATCAGTAACAAGGGAACTGGCTGACGCGGCCGAGCAGCTAGGTTCGTTGCCCGATGACAAGATGAAGGAAATGGCGGATTCCGGAGCAAGAGCCCAAGCGACAATTTCCGAAAACTGGCCGGTGTATCTGTCGCTCGGCGGAACGGCATCTGCGCCTAAAGATGTTACACCCCCAGAAAATCCGTGTGCTGCGCAAATTGATGTCGTGACCTCGACCAACGCTGCAGCGAAGTCCGCAGACGACACCGTGGCGCAATTGGCGCAATTGGCGGATGGCTCAGAGCAGTCCCCAAAAAACGGTAAGCAAATAGCCGGCGCTCGCAGGGAGATTGAAAACGCACTACGGCTCGCAACGACAGCCGCGAGCAGAGCAACAGACAGCGCCGTTGATGCTCTTCAAGCTGCGCAGGACGCCAATAGCCGAAAGAAGGCCAAAAACAATTTGACATACGCCCAGGCAGCGGCTGTCGCAGCAGCCGTAACGGCTGTCTACGCGCGCATCGCGGATGGTGATGAGGCGATAGAGGGCATTAACCGCCTCGCCGTCTTGGCAGGTTACCGCTATCTTGAGGCGTCACGCTTCGATGCCGCTATTGAGAAGGCTGTGCCGACGACAGACGCCGTGACTGCGCTACGCGGAGAGAGGGCCGATGCGCGAAGAGCGGCACTTTGGCTGGAAGCACCGCCTGGGTCGCGCACCCCTCTAATTGTCGGAGCTGAAGGAACGCGGCCATGATTGGGTTGTGCCGCCGCCATTCTAATTAGATTCAATGCCGTTGTGGACGCGCGTTGCCGCCCACGTCGTGCCCTTAGTGCAACCGGTAGTCCCCCGGCAGATCGAAGTTCGCCAAGGTACGCCCCCAGGCGCTACGGTTCGCGTTGTCCCTCGACAGCCCCGCGTCGTATTCCATGATAGCCGCCCGCTCCTCGTAAGCCTCTCGGACAGCCTCGGGGTCAAGCGTGAGGGCGGGTTCGGTCGCGGGAATTACCAGCGCCATAACTTCGGCCTTGCGCCGACGCAGTTCAGCCATCAGCGCGTCGGGCAGCGGTGCCGGCGCCTCCACGATCAGCCGGCCGCCATGAACGCTGAATCGCGCCCCGCGCTGGTAAGCTTCGTTCAGCAAGGCGGCTGCGTTCATAGCTCGACCCTCCAGCACATGCCGGCCGTGTCTTGCGGCGGATTCGACGGTCTGGAGCCGTCACACGGTAACAACGCAGCAACGGCGCCGGTTTCAGCGGTTTCCGCTGCCGTCACAGCCGCGCCGATGTGACGGCTCGAAAAATCGCTGGAAGCCTTGGCAGTATCGGCTTGTGACGGTGTAACGGTAGAAAAGCCGCTTTGCGGTGTGGATGCAGGCAGATAACGGGCGAAAGCGTCGGCGAACTGCTCTCGCTTGTAGCCCTTGGCGGTTCCATCGCCGGTTCGGATCGTGCCCGGCGCGATCCCGTAGCGCTTCAGCAGCTTCGCGATCTGCGGCCCGGTGATGGGCTTGCCGCGGTCGTACTCGGCCCAGTAAGCTGCATCGTCGGCGATCAGACGTTCGATCAGGCGTGTGGTGTAAAGGCGGTCACAATGTTCAGCGTCGAATGCCGACCGGATGTCACGCAACAGTTCCGTGCCGGTGCTATCGGGGACGTGTCCGGCGCCAATCAGAGATTGCACCGCGGCGGCGACTCGCTCGGCCCAGCTTCCGCCGGCCGCGTGGGCGATGGCGAACAATGGCTCCCAATTATCGGCGGCGCGGTTGTGCAGAGTTTCCGGCAAGGAAGGCCGGGCCGCGCGTAGGTCGGCCACATGGTCGCCGGCCCAGCGCGCCAGCTTACGGCGCAGGTCCGGGAATTGGTGCATGTGGCGCAGCTTCTCGACCCGCTCGCCGGGCGCCAGACGTTGCATGCTGAGAATCACGGCGCGGTCTTCGATGGTTCCCGGCAACCGGCCGATGCCGGCGATCGCTTTGGCGCACCATGTCGAGAATGTGCGCGGCTCGTGGTTATCGCCCACCACGCGGATGACGAAGGCAGCGCTGCGCGTGTGCCCGCTATCGATGATGCCGCGCATTTCCTCGTTGTCACGCAGAAAGCTGTCGGCCTCGTCCAGCAGCAGCGTTGGCTTGGCAATCTCAACGGTGCGGAATAGCGCCGCGCCGGTGATGTTGGACGCGGGCAGCGGGCGGTTGCAGACGCGGCCCACCAGATCGAGCACAGTAGATTTGCCGCAACCTTTTTCCGGCGCTGTGATAAACAGCAGCGGCAAGCATTCGAAAGACTCGCTGACGTAGGTCAGCGCTACCCACAGCGCAACCACGGTGTCGCCGTGTCTGGGTAGGTGTAGGAAGCGCGCGCACAGTGTCACGATTTCGTCGAGCACGTCGGCGCCGCAAACGGGATCGGGCCAGGGTTCCATTTCTGGGAAGCTCAGCGGTTGCCCGGCGCTGGTATCTTCAGATTCGCCGCGAGCCCTTTTCACCTCGGCGTCCAGCACGGACACGCGCTTGATGCCGAGTGCTTCGGCTTCTCTCTCCCGCACACGTTCATATTCGAGCGGCGGGAGTCTCGACAGGCGGGACACAGCTTCGGAAAGATCAGGCAAGGGCGCTTCCACGCCCGGCGGCGGTGGGCTGCTCGAATTTTCAGGCGACACGGCGCACCTCCAGGGCAGACAGTAGCGCCTCGCGCGCAGCCGCAATGCCGTAGCTCGCTGCGTAGTCGTTCCAATCGGTGCCGGTGTCGCCGTCGTTGAAGTTCGGATAGACGATCACTCCCGACACAGCTGCTGCCGCTCGGCGCGCTTTGCATAGACCCGGATTGCCGGGCGTCTCGGTGTCGTTGTCGGCGCAGATCACGAAACGCGCGGTCGGGTGAACCTTCACCACCGCACGCGCGACCGGTTCCAGGTTCCCGGCGTCGAAGGCACAAGCCACTGACCAGCCCGCAGCAGCGTGAATCGTCGCGGCGGTGGCGTAGCCCTCTGCAATCGCCAGCACTTCCCCAGCGGCCTGCGGCGGGCTTCCAAGTAGATAGAAACACCCGGCCTTTGCCGTGGCGGTCAGGAATCGCTTACCGCCGTCCGGTGCGATGAATTGCAGGCCGTGGAGCGTTCCCGCAACATCCGTCACCGGAACAATCAGCAGATCACCACGCTGCCGCAGCGCGTGCGTGCCGACATCCTTGCGCCGAAGGTAGGGGTGGTCGCCGCGAGCCCCGCCAGCGGCCCGCCAGAGCGTTGCAGCGCGTTGCCGGCAGGCCAGTTGCTCCCGCGCGTGCTCTGCATCGCGTAAGGCTCGCGCGGCCGTCATGCGCTTCCGATGCGCGGCCAGCTCGGCGCGGGTCAGCGTGCGCCCAACGTCGGCCCGCCAGGTTGAACAGGCGCCCGTTCTCCAGTGACCGAATGCGCCCGCGGGCACACCGTCAAAGTGCAGCACATACCAGCCGTTCCGGGTTCCGTGTTTGTCGCCCTCGCCGTGGAAGCGGTGCAGCACGCCATCGGCGACAATCTCGGCATCGGTAACGAGGCCGGCGGCGTGCATGGCATCGCGGAATGCTATCTCTACACTGGCGAGCGTGCGATACCTGTGCGTGTCGGATGTTGAGGTATCAGGCCGCCCGGTGGACCAGACCGGCGCGGCCATTTGGTTTGCGGCCACCTATTCGGCAGCCTCGCCGGCACCTTCTTTCATATTCGCTAGAACAGTGCGCAGTTCGCCCACACTCCATGCAGTTGTCCGGCCGAACTTACGGGGCCGCGGCAGCAACCCGGATCGAACGCGACGCCAGACTGTCGCAGCGCTTATAGAAAACAGCGACTCAACAACGGGTTGCCTTACATGTGCGGACGATGGCAGTTCGTCAAAATTACGAAGTGAATCTGATATGCAGCGGTTCATACCGGCTCCCTGTGGTGTGGTGTGTGCCGGTGTGAATTGAATGCCATAACTTCGGCATGGGACAAATCGCGGCGACGGGACGCGGTATTTCCCCCACTGCTGGTTCGGGCCCCGCTTTCAGCCCCGAAGGTCTTTGATGCCCCTGAAAAAATCCCGCACGGTTTCCGCCGAAATGACTGACTCGTCTGGTATCTCGAACCCCACGCGCGTTGTGGTGGCGATGGCACGGAACAGCTCTTGATCGGGCTCCTGGTCGTGATATTCCTTCAGAAACAATTTTGCAAAAGCCTTCGGTGCCGCCTGCTCATCCTGCGGGCGCGGCAGAATGTGAAAGCCTTTCTCTGCCTTGATCCGTTCCCCTTTCATTTCCAGCACCATGGCTTCGAGCACGTCCTTCAAATCAGCTCCGGGCAGCATCCCGTCGGAGCTGGAATCCTTTGCCCATGCCAGTGCATTTGATTCGTTGGCGGGTTCACAGAAATTGCCCTTGATTTTCAAGAGCACCGCGGCACCGTATTCGGCCGGCAAGTAGCGGAGCACGCAACGATCTTCCAGCCGCGTGCATTGCAGTTCCGAGAGTAGTACATGCGCCGCCTTTTCGACACGCTCGAACCGCTTTGCATCTAGGGCGCGGCCTCCGGTGTTATTGCGCTTCGGCGCTGTTTTCTGTTCGTCACGCAGTCGGTATAGTTCAAAATGCGCATGCTGCCAATACCACCACATGGAGCCGGCTGCCACAATCGCGCCCTCGCCGGGCACCCGCTTCTCGAATGCGTCCCAAACAGTGCGCATCAATGGCGAGTCACGCCACCGCTCGATAGCTTCCGCGAAGCTATACCATTGAAGATCTTCGCGGGCAGCTTGGGCACAGTCACTCAAGTAGCGGTGCAGTTGGGCATTCTGATCACCCGATTTCTCGAAGCTAGCGGGCATGTTCCGGCGCTCGGTCAGATGTTTAGATGTGCTCCGAGTTGTGCATGCCTATCGTTCGCCGCTCAGCCATTGACCGCTTCGCGCAGCACGCGCGGATGCTTGGCCGCGATCTTGAGCAAGGTCTGCGCGGCACCGCTCGGTTCGCGCCGGCCCTGTTCCCAGTCCTGAAGAGTACGCACGGAAACGCCCATAGCCATGGCAAACTCACCTTGGGAAAGGCCGGTGCCAGCTCGCGCGGCGGCAATCGAGAGCCGCCCGGCCGGAATGATCTGCTCCTTTTCCACGGTGCCGTCGCTGCGGGTGATTCGGCGCAGGATCGTGCCATCCGGTTGCGGAATGAAGTCCGTTTTGCGCGCCCAAAGGGGCTTGCCCGCACGCTTGGTTTCTTCGAGATAAGCACGCAGCTCGGCATTCAGATCGCGCGACTTCTCGAATGCAGCGAGCGCCTTACCGCTTAGTTTCTTGCTCATCGTCATGCCTCTTGCGGATCGCCTTTAGGACACCCGCATCAATGTTTGCCGTCACGTTCTTGGCGTAGAGCATGACCAGCACCACTTGCCCATTGGCGAGGCGCAGGAAGTAGATCACGCGCACGCCACCTCTCTTGCCCCGGCCCGGCGCGCTCCAGCGCAACTTGCGGCAGCCGCCCGATCCGGGGATTACATCGCCGGCATCGGGCTGCTCGGTGATAAAGCGCTGCAACTCGCCGAACTCGTCATCGCTCAAATACAGTTCGCGGACTTTCGAGAATGGCGGCAACTCGACAAAGGTAAATAGGGGCTTAGTGTACGGCATTGCGGTATATCATGCCAGTTCGTAGCGTATCATGCCGTCTCAGTGTGCCGGCTTGTGCGGGAAAGCTACCACCTTGCCCTGCTGCTTCCCGGTCAGCAGCTCGGACAGCGCGGCGCCCCACCGCTCCAACGCCTGCCGCTTCTCGCGGTCGTACTCATGCAGGTCGTAAGTCGCGCCGATACTGCGGTCCTTGTGGTTCAGCACCTTGTCTTGCACGAACCGCGTAACGCCCAGCCGCCCCATGTTCGTGGCGCAGCTGCGGCGCAGATCGTGCGGCGTCCACCGATCTTCGACGCCGCGTTGATTCAGCCAGTCGCGCACGGCATGGGATAGCGCCACGACGGTCAGCGACTTGGCAGCGTCGCGGGCGCCGGGGAATACCCAGCGCTCGGACAGCGCCAGGGTCTTGAGTTCGGCCAGCACGCCTTGCGCGAGCGCCGGCAGGTAGACACGATGCGCCAGCTTGTTCTTCGACTTGGCGGCCGGGATCGTCCACCACTGCCCTTCGATTTCCGGCCATTCCAGGCCGGCCACCTCGCCCGGCCGCTGCCCGGTGACAAGAATCAGCTTGAGCGCCAGCGCCGTATGCCGGGCCATCGGCGCGGTATCCAGGCCGCACCATGCCTCCCGGATTTCCTCGTCGCTCAGCACGCGCTCGCGCGGTGCTTCCACTGCACGCCGTTCCACCAGCGCAGCCGGGTTCGCCTGGTTGTTCATCAGGTCGCGCGCAATGGCGAAGTTGAACAGCTTGCGCACCAGCGCCAGCGTGCGGTTCGCCATGACTCCCGCCCCGCGCGACTTGATCCCGTCCAGCAGCCGGTTTACCTCCGCGCGGGTAATGTCCCTCGCCTTGCGGCTGCCCCAGGCCGGCAGCACGTCGGCGTCAAGGATCCGCTGGTCCTCGCGCCAGGACCGTTTTTTCGCCCGCGCGTGGTGCTCCATGTAGAGCGCGGCCAGATCGCGCACGGTCGGATGCCGGACCGATTCGGAGTGCGCCCGGATCGCCGTCTCGCGCTTGCGCTGCTTCGTCGCGGCGGGATCGTCACCCTCGGCCAGCAGCTTCGCCGCCGCCGCGTGCAGCTTGCGCGCGCCGGTCAGATCGAGCCCGGCTTTGGGGTCGTACTCGCCATATACGAGGCGCCGGCGGCGACCGTGGAAGTCGTAGACGAACTCGAACGACTTGCGCCCGCTCAGGCGCACCCGCACCCCGAAGCCGGGGGCGGAAGGATCGCGGAGGAAGTAGTCGGCGTCCCTCGGTTGCAGGGCGCGGATCGTCAGATCGGTCAGTTTCTTCATGGAGTCGCCTCAAAGGAACCCAGCCGTTCTGGGTTCCTCTCTGGGTTCCTCCACATGCTGCACTGTCCTGAAACGAAAAGGAACCCAGTGAGACGATAAAACACGTCAACTTATTGATTTTACGTGATACTAAACTGACTTGTGAGACGGTGCGAAACCGCCTGAAACCGTATATTTCCTGACTCTTAATCAGTAGGTTCTGGGTTCGAGTCCCTGACAGCCCACCAATCCCCCCGAAACTCCGGCCGGCTTCGCCGATTCACTGGCGATCCGTGCTTCAATGCCGCAAGCCGCGCCCGCCCCTTCCGGCACGCCACGTCCCGACCACCAACACCAGCAAGCCAAGCGCCAACTCGGCCCACGGCGGCAGCACCGGGATGTTCACCGCGTATCCCGGAGAATCCAGCGAGGTCGCCACCGAGTTGTTGGCCGGATCGAGGTCGCCCTGGCTGGAGCTGACCGCGAAGCTGAGATTGATCACCGCCGGTGAACTGCCCGGCTGGATCACGATGGTGACCGGCGCGGTGGAACCGCCGGCCAGCGTGCTGATCGTGCAGGTGACGGTCTGCCCGCCCTGGCTGCAGCCCGGGCTGCTGGACGCCACGACCAGCACCAGGCCGGCGGGCAGCACGGTGGTGACCACCACGTTGGCGGCGGCCTGCGGGCCGCTGTTGCCGACGGTCAGCGCATAGGACAGCAGGCCGCTGGGCAGCACGCCGCCGCTGCCGAGCGACAGCACGCCGTTGGTGCCGGAAGGCAGGTAGCAGTCGTAGCCGGTGCCGGACAGGGGCAGGCAGTTGACGTCCATATCGCCCAGGGTGACGTCGTAGAAGACGCAGCCGCTGGCCGCCGTATTGCCCAGGCTGGAATTGCAGGACAGGCCGCTGGCGCTCTGACTCGCCGCCAGGGCGTAGTAGGTGGGGTTCGGATTGCCCTGGGGCGTGCCGACGCGCTGGTTCACCAGGGCCTGGACGCCGGCCAGGATGGGGGCCGCGAACGAGGTGCCGCCGGCGCCGGACCAGGAACTGGCCGTGCCGCTGCAGGCAGCGCCGCCGCGCTGGTGGGTATTGGACCAGCAGTAGACGTAGTAGTGACCCCACACGCCGTTGGCGGCGAACAGCGACAGGTCCGGCAGGTCGCGCACGCCGTCGGCGGGGATGCCCGGCACGCCGGACTGCCAGGACGGCTTGGGCGTCCCGGCGCAGCTGCCGCCCACCACGCCGGACACCGCCGGTGCACCGGTGACGCAGCCGCTGGGTCCGCCGCTGCCGGACGCGGTGCTGAGGAAGTTCTGGCCGGCGGCGCTGTTGCAGAAGCCGCCGCTGCCATAGGGCGCGGCGTAGCCCTCGACAGTGGAGATCAGCGTGCTGGCGCAGGAGTCGTTCCAGGGGATTTCCGGGATGTAGGACAGGGCGGAGCCGTCGCTGGGGGTGTTGGTCGAGCTCCAATACGTCGAAGTGCTGCCGGCGTAGCTGTCGCCGAAATCGGTGCCGCCGACGGCGACGTTGTACGGCGTGGAGGCCAGCCCGCTGACGCCGATGCCGTGGCTGGCGGCGCCCTGGTCGGCGTCGCAGCTGGCCGCGCCCTCGTCGCCCGCGGACACGAACACCGACACGCCCTGGGCCACGGCCTGCTGGTAGAGCGAGCTCCAGGCGCTGTTGGCCGCGGCGCCTTCGAGCGCCTCGCACTCGCCGTAGCTGATGCTGATGATCGCCGGCGGCGTGGTGCTGGCGTCGACCAGGTTCTGCAGGGCGATGAACACGCCGGAGCTGCCGGCGCAGGACGCCAGCTCGATGGCCGCGTTCGGCGCCGCGGCGCTGGCCCATTCCACGTCAAGCGTGGCCTCGCCCTGGTCGCCGGTGGCGCCAGGATCACCGCAGTTGTTAGTGCCGCTGGGCGGCGCGGGATGGACCTGGCTGAGCGAGCCGGAGCTGTAGCCGGACAGGCCGAACACCTGGCGGAAGCGGGTCCAGTCCGCCGTGTTGTAGACGTTGGAATCCTCGATCACCGCAACGGTCTGGTTCTGGCCGGTATAACCGGCGCCGAACAACGGGTTGAGGTTGTAGATGGTGGCGAGGTCGGCCGGCACCACCAGGTGCGTGCCGCTCGACACCGTGTAGTCGGCCCGTGGCTGGTGCAGGGCGTGGGGTCGGAAGTCGTGCAGCGCCACTACGCCGGCCACCACCGGCGCGAGCGCGGCCGGAACCTGCGGATCGCTCATGTTGGCGATGTGGCTTTCGCCGCCGACCTGCAGGAAATGGATCTCGCTGTGGAAAGCGCTCCGCACCTGGCCCGCGGTGCCGGAGAAGTCGATCATCCGCGTGCTGGGATAAACCGTGTTCACGGCAAACCCTTGCCCCTTCAGCCAGGTCACGACGGCATCGACGTCCTGCTGCGCCAGGCCGAAGCGCCGCCCAAGCTCGGCAGGATCGAGCCAGCGATGGAAGTCAGGCGAGCGGTGGTCGTGGAGCTGCTCGATGGTCCGCTGCAGCGCCAGCTCCCGCTCCGGCGGTCGTTTCAGCAGCAGCTGCAGGTGCTCCAGCGGCAGCGCATCGGGCACCCGGCCGCGGTCGTTCTCCGGGTTGGCCTCGGGCCGCGTGTTGCCTTCCAGCCGCACCAGCCGGGTTGTGTCCACCGGCGCGACGACCAGGGGGCGGGCACCGGCGGATTGAGCCCAGGCGGCGGCTGGGAGCAGCGCGCAACATGCGAGCCCCGACAGAATTACGGTTCGCAAGCTTCTGCCTGCCCAAGACGATCTGTCGCGCATCCCCCGCCCCCCAGTCACGGATTCCCAGGCGGATACCACTTGGAGATGACAGTATCGTGGCCGCAGTCGCACGGCGGCGCCCGTCGCACCGGGCTTTTCAGCCGGCCGGCGGCTGAAACGGCGGGCGCCGCCAAGCTGCGGGCCCGCTATGGGCGACTATGCCTGCGTCGTCGTCTGCGGAGCGGCCGACACCCGCGCACCTGCCTTCGGCGGAGCCCGCCAGCGCGAAAGGTCCTGGCCCAATATCTGTTCCAGTTCACCGATCTCCTGTTCGTAGCGCTGCACGACGTGCGAAGGGAATTCGGCCAAGTGACCGCTCCAGCCTTGCGCATCCACCGAGTCCCTGTAGAGAGCCCGGCGCACCGCCGACCGCAGCCAGCGGATCCGCTTGAGTCTTGCCACAACCCCTGACAGACCGAGCTGCCGGGCATAGGCGTCCATCCTAGCGACAAATCTCGCCAGGATCCGCGAGCGCGGCGCCGCCGCGGGATTGACGCGTTTGAGCAGAGAAGCCGGCACGAAGCTGCCATCCACACCGATGAACTCGTACAAACGGCGGGCAACCGTTTCCGGATACGCGGCGATCTCACCGAAGAAAAAGATCAGCACCTGGTCGCGGGGAAAGGCAGCGAACACGTTCGCCAGATGCGTGGCGTAATAGCCTTCCTCGAAGACGCTGGGCATCTCCTGACCCTGCTCGGCCAATGTTGGCCGGTCGAGTCCATTGCGCTGATAGAACTTCCACGACGAGACGGCACGTTCGTAAGGATGACGCAGACAGCAGATAAGCCGCATATCCTTCCGGTAGGCGCGGATCCGGGCGAGCGCCTGCGGGTCGGAAAGGTAATCGTGGCACACCTCGCCAACGACCTGGCCGGCCTCGGCGTCCGCGAAGCAGCCCTCATACCAGCCGCTGCCGCGATGGTGAAAACGATCGAAAAAGAAAGTGCCCTTTTCATGGGGAACGAATACTGATGGATGCTCGCGCAGGACTTCGAAAAACCAGGACGATCCCGACTTGCTGGGACCGATGAAAAGGAACGCCGGCTTCATGTTCTTGTATTCTCGCAATCTGCGCGGCACCGGCGTCCGCAGCCACGGTGCCTACGCCCAGTGAGGGAGGCTCGACCTGACATTCAAAACTTATAAATAGCGCATCAGAATCGATCGGGGCAGCATAAGCGCCTGCCTTTTCAGTTCTTTACACGAATGCGCTGAGCCGATCGATAATCATCATACCGCGTCGCAGCCCCTCCGGCATATTTGGAACAACAGCCCATGGAATTCCAGACCCTCAAGATCACCTGCAGGACCACGTCGCCTGGCTCCGTCTAAACCGGCCCGACAAGGCCAACGCCTTCTCGCTCACCATGTGGGAGGAGCTGCCGCGCGCCGTCGCCTGGCTCGGCAGGATCGAGCCAGCGATGGAAGTCGGGCGAGCGGTGGTCGTGGAGCTGCTCGATGGTCCGCTGCAGCGCCAGCTCCCGCTCCGGCGGTCGTTTCAGCAGCAGCTGCAGGTGCTCCAGCGGCAGCGCATCGGGCACCCGGCCGCGGTCGTTGGCCGGGTTGGCCTCGGGCCGCGTGTTGCCTTCCAGCCGCACCAGCCGGGTTGTGTCCACCGGCGCGACGACCAGGGGGCGGGCGCCGGCGGATTGAGCCCGGGCGGCGGCTGGGAGCAGCGCGCAGCATGCGAGCCCCGACAGAATTACGGTTCGCAAGCCTCTGCCTGCCCAAGACGATCTGTCGCGCATCCCCCGCCCCCTAGTCACGGATTCCCAGGCGGATACCACTTGGAGATGACAGTATCGTGGCCGCAGCCCGTAGGTAGGGATGAAGAAGCGCAGCGAATCCCGGCGAATCCACGATGGAGCTGAGAAATGTGCTGGGTTCGCTGCGCTTGAACCCGGCCCACCCGCTCGAGGTCTAGCGGATGATTTAGCGTCTCCCCCTGAAGCTTCCGGTCTAACCCGCGGGCGCAACAGGCGTCGCGCTGACGACCTTCGAAACAGGGCCATAGACGAAACGGCTTTTCCCCCTGATATCGAAGTAGTAAGTCCTGCCATTGGTCAAACCGGTAATGGTCGCGCCGGTCCCAGTGACGGCGGATTGCACAACGGTACTCGGTCCAGCACCGGCTGCCGTACCTTCATAAACTGTATAAGAAACCGCATCAACATCGGCTGACCAACTCAAAGTGACTTGCCCGTTTCCGGGGGTCGCCGTGACCCCGGTTGGCGCTGTCGGCCCAAAAAGCTCAATCAGGATGTACTCGATGATCGATACAAGGCCGGGCGTGGCGCTAACTTCTGCAGAGGCCAGACCAGAGCCGCGCTGGTTGGTCGCTGTTACAGTGAAGTAGTACATGCTGCGGTTGGTCAAACCAGTGGCTGTGTAGTCAGTTCCGGTGACGTGCGTCGCAATCGGCTTCTCACTGCCTAAAGTCGTACCCTGTGAGACGATGTAGCCGGTGGCGCCGGGAACCGCAGTCCAGCTCAGGCTGATCTGGCCGATGCCGGGGGTTGCCGCCAGTCCGGTCACTTGCCCTGGCGGAGAGGACGATCCCGAGCTTCCGCCACTGGACGAGCCGCCAGAGGAAGAGCCAGACGAGGAGCCGCTCGACGAAGAGCTGGAGGATCCTCCAGACGAACCACCACCGCTGGAGCCCCCGCTAGACGACCCGCCGCTGGAAGATCCCGCGGTCGGAGTCAGCAGCAACACCACGTTTTTTTTGATACGGAGTTGCATTGACATACCCATCCACGAGGATTTGGCCGTTGTCATTAATGGCTTGTCCCGAAACGAGGGTATACAACGAGGCGGCGCCGCCGATTTCAGCAGATGAATTCAGATCGAGCATTGTCCCGTTGCTGTATAGGAACGCATGAGTTGCGCCGTATGCAGTGTAGGAGTCACCGGTCACCTGTCCCCCGGCGTTGATGCCATTGCCGTAACTATTCGTTCCACCCAGCGTGCCGAGGTCCTGCATCGTCCCGCTGCTATAGAGGAACGCATGATATGCGGCGTTGCCCGGGGGAGTGGAGAACCCGGTCACCTGACCGCTGGCATTGATGCCGTTGCCTTGGCTATCCGATCCACCCAGAGTGCCGAGGTCCTGCATCGTCCCGTTGCTGTAGAGGAACGCATGAAGTGGGCCATCGCCTGCAGTCTCGGACTCGCCGGTCACCTGTCCGCTGTCGTTGATGCCGTTGCCAACGATACCCGTGCCACCCAAAGTACCTAGGCTTGTGACCGTGTACTGTTGGGCGTGCGCGGTTGCAACGAAAAAGAACAAACTGCTGGCGAGGACGCGTCGCAAGTACAGAGCGAGCATGGAAATTCCCCGAACGTTCAAGGCGCACATCCGGCCGCAATGACTTGCGCGCTAATCCCGAGAAACTTCAGACCTGATCCCTTCAGCAAAAACACGCCTGGCATCTTCATCTTCTTCCCCCTTGCGTCCGAACTCTCGCAGTAGAATCGCGCAACAGGTTCGCGCACGACGACCGATCAACTACCATTCGTCACTATCAATGCGACATGACGAGCGATCAGGGCCTGACGAAGCGAACGAATGCCCCGTTTTTTTTAGATTCCTTAGACGAACGTGTGAAATCGACCCATAATCATCATACCGCGCACGCGTTAGCTCCGGCACATCGTTTAAACAGACCATGGAATTCCAGACCCTCAAGATCGACCTGCAGGACCATCTCGCTTGGCTCCGCCTCAACCGACCGGACAAAGCCAACGCCTTCTCGCTCACCATGTGGGAGGAGCTGCCGCGCGCCGTCGCCTGGCTGAACGAACAGTCGGCTGTGCGGGTGGTGATCCTGTGCGGCGAGGGCCGCCACTTCACCGCCGGCATCGACATGGAAGCGCTCATGCACCTGGGCCAGATGGTCGGCAACAAGGGCTGTGCCGCACGCGCCCGCGAAAACCTGCGCAATTTCATCCTGAGCGCGCAGGACTGCTTCAGCAGCCTGGAACGGCTGCGGGTACCGGTGATCGCCGCGGTGCACGGCGCCTGCATCGGCGCCGGCGTGGACCTGATCGCGGCCTGCGACCTGCGCTACTGCACCGCGGACGCCAAGTTCTCGATCAAGGAAGTGGACCTGGCCGTCACCGCGGACGTGGGCACGCTGCAGCGGCTGCGTCATGTCATCGGCCTGGCGCGCCTGAGCGAGCTGAGCTATACCGGCGACACCTTCGACGGCCACAAGGCGCTGGACATGGGCCTGGTGGGCGCGGCCTACGCCAGCCGCGAGGAGCTGATGGACCACGCGACCCAGCTCGCGCACCGGATCGCCGCCAAGTCGCCGGTCACCGTGCGCGGCATCAAGCACAATCTCCTGTACTCGCGCGACCATTCGGTGCGGGACGGCCTGGAGATGGTCGCCACCTGGAACGCCGCCATGCTGGTATCGGACGATCTCGGCGAAGCGCTGGCCGCCTACATGCAGAAGCGCGAGCCGCGCTTCGCCGACTAGGGCCTGTTACGCAGCACGTTTTGATCGCTCAGGCCGCGAACTCCGTGGGCTGCACCCGCCGGTTCGGGCCCGCGGGATCCAGGCCCCGATCCGGATACCCGGCAGGCAGGGTGCCCGCTTCACCGAGGACCGCGAGCTCTTCCGCCGTCAGCCGTATGTTGGTGGCGGCGATACTGTCATCGAGCTGCCCCAAGTGCCCTGCCCCGACGATGATGCTGCCGACGCCTTCCTGGTGCAGCAGCCAGGCCAGCGCGAGCTGCTCCAGCAAGACTCCCTTGCCCTGCGCGATGCGGCGCCAGGCATCGGCGCGCTCGCGCGCCGGGCCGGGTCCTGCCGGCAGGGAATCCAGGCGCGCGGGGCCAGCCGCCGTCGGCGCAGCCACCAGGCGGAGCTTCTCGCCGCGCAGCATGGCGATGAACTCGCCCGCGGGATCGCGGCGCGCCGCGCCGTAGCATGCCTGTACCGACTCGAAGCGCGTCCGCCCCAGCCAGGCCGGGATGCCCAGCGCCTGCATGATCTGCCGGGCCGCCTGATCGGACACGCCGACGTAGCGCACGTGGCCCCGCTCCACCAGGGCATCGAGTGCGTGCATGGTCTCCTCGAGCGGCGTTGCCGGATCGAAGCGGTGGAACTGGTATAAGTCGATGTAGTCGAGCCGCAGGCGCCTCAAGCTTGCCTTGACGCCGTTCATGACGCCGCGCCACGCCGCAGCGGAACCGGCCGCCCGGTTGCCACCGCGGGCCGTGGTGGCGACGACGACGCGGTCGCGCGGCAGCCTCAGCTTGGTCAGCGCCCGGCCGGCGGCAAGCTCGGCATGACCTGCCGGGTCGATGCAGGTGGCGTCGATGAAGTTGATGCCGGCCTCGAGCGCGCGCCCGACGATACGGTCGGCTTCTGCTTGCTGCGCCGTCCGGCTCCGGCGGATGCCGCCTTCGCCGAGGCTCATGGTGCCAAGGCACAGCTCCGAGACCAGCAGCGCGGTGTTTCCCAACTTTGCGTAACGCATGGGCAGCTCCTGTACTCTGCACCTTCGTCGCCGGCGTATGGAAGGATTGCGAACGACACCGGGGAGGGCCCGCCGGGCCTGTGCTGTCCCCGCGCGACGGGCATGGGACTACGAAGGGGTGGCAAAGTATGGGCTCGCCGCTCGTGGGCCCGGGCATCCGATCCTGCCGATTTTCTGCCTATTCCTGCAAAATTGGATGGCGCCGCGCGCCAGCGCGGCGACGCCCGCCTATGCTTACGCGGCCCTTCCCTTCTTGCTCCCATGGCCTTCAACGAAATTCCGCGCCTTGCTTCGCATCCGCCCGATGGGCTCGATCCGCTCGACGAGTCGACACTCGACCGCGGGCGGCAGGAACTGGTGGGGCTGATCGACCAGCTCACCAGTGGCGTCGAAGGCACGCGCGAAACCGGGATTGCCGGCCTGCGCCTGCACCGGATCATGCATCCGGGTGGCCCCAAGCACGGCATCCAGTTGCCGGCGCTGGCCCTGATCGCCCAGGGCTCCAAGCAATTACTGGTCGGCGGCGAGCGGTTCGAATATGACCCCCTGCACTACCTCGTACTGTCGGTGGATCTGCCGGCGGTGGGCAAGGTGACGGTGGCCAGCGCAACACAGCCCTACCTCGGCCTGGGCCTGGACCTCGACGTCGACGAGATCGCCGCCCTCATCCGCGACGAGAACCTGCCGCCGGCGGCGCATGCGGACACCTCCCGCGGCCTGTTCGTGAACCGGCTCAACGCCGCCATGCTGGACGCCGTGCTACGCCTGCTGCGTCTGCTGCAGACCCCGCGCGACATCCCCATCCTCGCGCCGCTGGTCAAGCGCGAAATCCTGTACCGCCTGCTGCTGGACGGACACGGCGCGCGACTGCGCCAGATCGCCTTGCAGGACAGCCAGACCCACCGGGTGGCGAGAGCGATCCGGCTGCTGCGCGAACGCTTCGAGCAACCGCTGCGGATGGAGACGATCGCGCGCGACGTGCACATGAGCGTGTCGTCCCTGCACCACCACTTCAAGGCGGTGACCGCGATGAGCCCGCTGCAATACCAGAAGCACCTGCGCCTGCAGGAGGGAAGAAGGCTGCTGCTGCTCGGCGACATCGACGTGGCGACTGCGGCGCACCGCGTGGGCTACGAAAGTCCCTCCCAGTTCAGCCGCGAATACAGCCGGCTGTTCGGCGCCTCGCCGCTGCGCGACCGGCGCCGCTGGCTGGAGGCCCCGTCACAGCACCAGTGACGGTGCCAGCCGCCAGGTCGCGGGTCGCCGCACGAAAGCGCCGCGGCACAGGACCGCGGCGCTTCGCCCGCCGGACGGATGCCGGCCGTTAGCGGTGATGCTCCACGTCGGAGATGGCGTGCTCGGTGGCGTGGATGGCCCCGTCGACATGCCCCACCGCCCGGTTGCGCAGGCCCTTGGTGAGAGGATCGTCCTCCTCGCGGGCGACATCGGAGTGCACCTTGCGCAGGATCTCCAGCGCCTTGTGCAGGCGGCCCGGATGGTCGGCCGGCACGTCCATTGCGGGATGGTCGTGGACGTCCTTGCCATCGTCGATGGCGGCCTTCTTGATCTCACCGATGGCGGCGTCGATCTCGGTGATCGCCACGTCCTCCTGGCCGCTCACCGCGGCGTCACCGGGGCGGTGCTCCAGCATCCAGCGCGCACTGCGCAGGTCGGACAGGGCATGCAGGTAGAAGGGGTGCTTGCCCGGCAGGTCCGCATTCGCCGCGAACGGCAGCGACAGCAGCAGCAACAGGCCCGACAGCAGTTTGGTTCTCTGGCGCATCGTCTTGTTCCTTGATCTTGATGAGGCGGCAACCGTTGGCCGCACGGTTGATCCTATCCGTCTGCGCTGAACCCCGGATGAACGTTAGGGAGCCTAAGGATGCGGCGCGGCGGCGCGTGGATGCCGGACGAAGAAGTTCCAGATCTCCCCGGTGCTGTCGAAGGCGTCGCTGGCCGGACCGGCCGCGCTGCCCGCCGGATCCGGCAAACCTCCACCCCAGTGGTGGCCGAGGTCGGCGACGTTCACCGCTTGCACCTCGGCGCCGCCATCGCAGGCCGGCCAGGTCTGGCGCTCGACGCGGGGGTTCGGGCTTTCGGGCTGCGACTCGCCGGCGCAATGCAGGTCGCGTATCCAGGAGGCGATCACGGCGGACGACGACGGCTCCGGCGTACCGGCGACCGGGCGCAGGCTGCCGCCTCCAGCCGCCGGCAGCTGGGGATCGAGCCGGCCGTAGATCAGCATCACCGACAGCGGCACCCGCGGCGCCTGCGTCCCGAAGCGCCTCGCCGAGGCGGAGGCGATGGCGGCAAATTCGCCGCCCAGTTCCACCGCCAGTCGCTGCGTCATGGCACCGCCGCCGGAGAAACCGGCGGCGTAGGTATGGGCCGCCTCGATGGTGAAGCGGCGCTTCAGCTCGTCCAGCACCGCCTTGGTGTAGCCAACGTCGTCGCTGCGGGTGATGGCTTCCGGGTTGGCCGGATCGCCGTCGTTCCAGATCCGTGGATTCAGGCCGGAACCTTGCGGCAGCCACGACCGCGCCGCCTGCGCCTCCAGGCCGACCAGCAGGAAACCGTACCGGTCCGACGCCTCGATCCAGCGCTGCCGGGACAGCGCCGCCGGAGCATTGCCGCCCTCGCCGTGCAGCACCAGCACCAGCGGCCAGGGTGCGGCCCGGCTGCCTTCCGGGATGTGCAGGTAGTAGTCGCGGTGGTGCCCCTGCACTTCGATCGACAGGCGCTCCGAAGGCGGATTGGGCTTGGTCCGCGTGTAGCCGGACGCCGGCGCCACCACAACGGCAGCGGCAGCGAGCAGGGCGGCAACGGCACGCGGTTTCATGCCGGTGGCTTCCAGTCCAGCAGGCAGCGCACCAGCCTGCGCAGCACTCCACCGAGAGCACGGGCGCGCAGCGGCTCCCAGGCATAGGGCGGCTGCTCGTCCATATAGCACTCCTGCGCCAGTTCCAGCTGCAACGCATGCACCCGTTGTTGCGGTCGGCCGTAGTGGCGCGTGATGTAGCCGCCCTTGAAGCGGCCGTTGCAGACCGCGCTGAAACCGCCAACACTCTGCAGCACTTCCATCGCCGCCTGTTGCAGGGCCGGGGCGCAACTGGCGCCGTCGGCCGTGCCCAGGTTCAGGTCCGGCAGGCGGCCATCGAAGAAACGCGGCACCCGCGAGCGGATCGAATGGCCGTCGAGCAGGACGGCATAGCCGTGCCGGGCCACCACCTCGTCCAGCGCCGCCCGTAGCGCGCGATGATAGGGTCGCCAGTAGCGTTCGCGGCGCCGCTCGATCTGCGCCGGATCCGGCCTGCAGTCCGGCAGGTGGATGTCGGCGTTGTCGAAGGTACGGATGGGACACAGCTCGGTATTGTCGGCAGCCGGATAGAGCGCAGCGCCGCCGGGGTCGCGGTTGAGGTCCACCACGTAGCGCGAATGCGTGGCCACCATCAGGCCCGCACCCTGCTCCAGGGCGAACTCGTAGAGCAGGTGCACGTGCCAGTCGGTGTCCGGCAGGATCTGCGCGGCGGCGCCGAGCCCGGCGCGCAGGTCCGTGGGCACATACGTACCGGCATGCGGCACGTCGATCAGCAGCGGTGTGCTGCCCGCTGCGAACGTGTACAGGGCGACTGCGTCGCTCATCGCGGCATCGCCACGCCGCCGATGTAGCGGCCGGTGCAGGGATTGGCCCCGAAAGCGTATGCCAGCTCCGTAGGGTGGGACACCTCCCAGCAGGCGAGATCGGCGCGCAGGCCCACGGCGATCCGCCCCACCTCATCCGCCAGTCCCAGCGCCTGCGCCGCGCTGCGCGTCACGCCGGCCAGCGCTTCGGCCGGCGTCAGGCGGAACAAGGTGCAGGCCATGTTGAGCATCAGCAGCAGCGAGCTGCATGGCGAGGTGCCCGGATTGCAGTCGCTCGCCAGCGCCAGCGGCACACCGCGCGCACGCAGAGCCGCGATCGGCGGGGCCCGTGTCTCGCGCAGGAAGTAGAACGCTCCCGGCAGCAGCACCGCCACCGTGCCGGCTTGCGCCAGCGACTCCACGCCCTCCTCGGAACTGTATTCCAGGTGATCGGCCGACAGCGCCCGGAAGTGCGCCGCCAGCGCCGCGCCGCCGCTGTCGGACAACTGGTCGGCATGCAGCTTCACCCGCAGGCCGAGCGTGCGCGCCGTCTCGAACACGCGCGCCACCTGCTGCGGCGTAAAGGCGACGGTCTCGCTAAAGGCGTCCACCGCGTCGGCCAGCGCCGCCGCGCCCACCGCCGGCAGCATCTCCTCGCATACCAGCGCGATGTACTCGTCGGCACGCCCGGCATACTCCGGCGGCAGCGCGTGGGCGCCGAGCAGCGTGGTCTTCACCGTCATGCCGCAGATCGGCCCGAGCTGGCGGGCCACGCGCAGGATGCGGCTCTCGCTGGCGGTGTCGAGTCCATAGCCGGACTTGATCTCAACCGTGGTGACGCCTTCCGCGCCGAGTGCCTGCAGCCGCCTGGCGCTCTCCTGCAGGAGCCGGTCGTGGTCGGCGGCACGGGTGGCGCGCACGGTGGAGAGGATGCCGCCGCCGGCACGGGCGATCTCCTCGTAACTTGCTCCCTGCAGGCGCTGCTCGAACTCCCCGGCCCGGCTGCCGGCGTAGACCAGGTGCGTATGGCAATCGATCAGGCCCGGCGTCAGCCAGCCGCCGCCGCAATCGAGCTCCAGCTCGGCCCGCCAACCCACGGGCAGCTCGCTGCGCGGGCCCACCCAGGCGATCCGCCCATCGCGGACGGCGACCGCGCCGTCCACGATCCCGCCGTAGCCGCCGCTGCCCGTGCCGGGGTCCAGGGTGGCCAGGCTGGCGTTGAGCCAGATGGTGTCCCAGCGCATCAGTGCAAGAGCCGCCGGATCACCGCGCGGTAGCGCTGCAGGCTGGCCTCGCCCTGCGCATGTACGCCGTCCCGCACCTGCCAGCGCCCGCCGACCATGACGTCGCGCACCGGCGCGCGGGCCGGCCCGAAGATCGCGGCGTCCAGCAAGCCGTCGCCCTGCTGCTCGGCCAGCGCGGGGTCGTCGCCGTTCAGCACCACCCAGTCGGCGCGCGAGCCGGGCGCCAGTTGGCCGATGTTCTGCCCCAGCGCCTGCGCGCCGCCGCTACAGGCCAGCCGGTACAGGTGCCCGCCGAGCGAGTCGCCGATGGCGAACGCCAGCACGTTGCGCCGCTCCAGCTTGAGCCGCTGGCCGTATTCGAACAGCCGCAGCTCGAGGAAGGGATCCACCGCGGCGTGACTGTCGCCGCCCACGCCCATGCGGCCGCCGGCGCGCAGGTAGGAGGCGGCGTTGAAGAAGCCGTCGCCAAGATCGCCCTCGGTGGTCGGGCACAGGCCCGCGACCGCGCCCGAACGCGCCAGCGAAACCGTCTCCACCGCGTCCATGTGGGTGGCGTGCACGATGCACCAGCGCTCGTCGATCTGGGCGTGGTCGAGCAGCCAGGCCACCGGCCGCATGCCGCTCCAGCTGACGCAATCTTCCACCTCCCGCTGCTGCTCGGCGGCGTGGATGTGGATCGGCGCCCGCGGATCGATGCGGTTCATCGCCGCCAGCACCGCTTTCAGCTCCTCCGGCATCACCGCGCGTAGCGAATGCGGCGCTGCGCCGATGCGCTGCAGCGGATTGCCGTGCACGCGCGCCGCCAGCGATTCCAGGATCCTGCCGTATCCGTCCAGCGAATTGATGAAGCGGCGCTGGCCCGGCATCGGCGCCGCACCGCCGAAATTGCCGTGCGCATAGAACACCGGCAGCAGGCTCAGCGCGATGCCCGCCGTCTGCGCCGCGGCGACGATGCGGTCGCCGGTCTCGGCACGGTTGGCGTAAGGCCGGCCCTGGGTGTCATGGTGGAGGTAGTGGAACTCGGCGACGGCGGTGTAACCGGCGCGCAGCATCTCGACATAGAGCTGGGTGGCGATGACCTCGACGTCGTCCGGCGTCAGATCCTCCAGGAAGCTGTACATGAGCTTGCGCCACGACCAGAAGCTGTCACCCTGCGGCCCGCCCTTCTCGGTGAGCCCGGTCATGGCGCGCTGGAATGCGTGCGAATGCAGTTGCGGCATGCCGGGGATCACCGGTCCGCGCAGGCGCTCGGCGGCGGCCGGCTGCGCCGCCGGGGTGGCGGCGGCGATCGTGCCGTCCTCCGCCACCTCGAACAGCACGTCGCGCGCCCACCCGGACGGCAGCAGCGCGGACTCGGCGAAATAACTGTTGCTCATGTTGACCGGTTCCTCCCTTTCCTGTTCAGGCCGACGACGGCAGTACGTCGCCCGCCAGCCGCCGCAGCTCTCCACCCGCCAGCAGTTGCGTGATCGCCGCGATGTCCGGCGCGAAGTAGCGATCTTCAGCGTAAAACGGCACGCGCGCGCGCACCAGTGCGTGCACCTGCTGCAGCGCCGGCGAGGTCCGCAGCGGCAGGTGGAAATCGATGCCCTGCGTGGCCGCCAGCAGCTCGATGGCGACGATGCCGCGTGTATTGGCGGTCATGTCGAGCAGGCGCCGGGCGGCGAAGGTGGCCATACTGACGTGGTCCTCCTGGTTGGCCGAGGTCGGCAGGCTGTCGACGCTGGCCGGATGTGCCAGCGACTTGTTCTCCGAGGCCAGCGACGCCGCGGTGACGTGCGCCATCATGAAACCGGAATTGAGGCCCGCCTCGCGCACCAGGAACGGCGGCAGGCCGGACAGCGTGGAGTCGATCAGCAGGGCGATGCGCCGTTCGGACAGGGCCCCGATCTCGGCGATGGCCAGCGCCAGGGTGTCGGCCGCCAGCGCCACCGGCTCGGCGTGGAAGTTGCCGCCGGACAGCACCTCGTCGCCCTCCCCGCCGGCGAACACCAGCGGGTTGTCGGTGACGGCGTTGGCCTCCACCATCAGCGTCGCCGCCACGTGGCGGATCAGGTCGAGGCAGGCCCCCATCACCTGCGGCTGGCAGCGCAGGCTGTAGGGGTCCTGCACGCGGTCGTCGTTGACCAGGTGCGAACGGCGGATGGCGCTGCCTTCGAGCAGTTGGCGGTACTCCGCCGCCGCGTCGATCTGCCCGCGCAGGCCCCGCACCTCGTGGATGCGCGGATCGAACGGCGCATCGCTGCCGCGGGCGGCATCCACCGCCAGCGCGCCGGTGGCCACCGCGGCGGCGTACAGGTCCTCCGTCTCGAACAGCCCGCGCAGGGCCAGCGCGGTGGAAACCTGGGTGCCGTTGAGCAGGGCCAGGCCCTCCTTGGCGGCCAGCACCAGCGGCGCCAGGCCGGCGTGCGCAAGCGCATCCGCCGCCGGCAGCCTTTGCCCGTGCAGCGTCGCCTCGCCCTCGCCCATCAGCGCCAGCGTCAGGTGCGCCAGCGGCGCGAGGTCGCCGGAGGCGCCGACCGAACCCTGCGAGGGCACGCAGGGCAGCACGCCGGCGTTGTAGCAGGCCAGCAGGGCTTCGATCACTTCCGGCCGCACACCGGAAAAGCCGCGCGCCAGGCTGGCCGCCTTCAGCGCCAGCACCAGGCGCACGGTAGCGTCGTCGAGCAGGGCGCCGGTGCCCACCGCGTGCGAGCGCACCAGGTTGACCTGCAACTGCTCCAGCTGGGCGTCGGGGATGTGGGTCCTGGCCAGCTTGCCGAAGCCGGTGTTGATGCCGTAGGCCGGCGCGCCCTGCGCCACCACGCGCCGCACCGCTGCGGCCGCAGCCAGCACCGCCGGCCCGGCGGCCGGCGCGATCTCCAGGTGCACGCCGCCGGCCGCGATGCGGCGCATCCAACCCAGCGTGAGATGGCCGGGGTTGAGCTGCAGCATGTGCTCAGCCATCGATCATCGGCAGCTTGAGACCGTGCCGCCTGGCGCAGTCGATGGCGATATCGTAGCCGGCGTCGGCGTGACGCATCACGCCGGACGCGGGATCGTTGGTGAGCACGCGCTCGATGCGCCGCGCCGCGGCCGGGGTACCATCGCAGACGATCACCATGCCGGCGTGCTGCGAGTAACCCATGCCGACGCCGCCGCCGTGGTGCAGCGATACCCAGGTGGCGCCGCTGGCGCAGTTGAGCAGGGCGTTGAGCAGCGGCCAGTCGGACACCGCGTCCGAGCCGTCGCGCATCGCCTCGGTCTCGCGGTTCGGGCTGGCGACGGAGCCCGAGTCCAGGTGATCGCGGCCGATCACCACCGGCGCGCGCAGCTCACCCTTCGCCACCATCTCGTTGAACGCCAGGCCGACGCGGGCGCGGTCGCCCAGGCCGATCCAGCAGATGCGCGCCGGCAGACCCTGGAAACGGATGCGCTGCTGCGCCATGTCCAGCCAGTGGTGGAGGTGACGGTCATCCGGCAGCAGTTCCTTCACCCGGGCATCGGTGCGGTGGATGTCCTCCGGGTCGCCCGACAGCGCGGCCCAGCGGAACGGACCGATACCGCGGCAGAACAGCGGGCGGATATAGGCCGGCACGAAGCCCGGGAAGTCGAACGCGTCCTGTACGCCTTGCTCCAGCGCCATCTGGCGGATGTTATTGCCGTAGTCGAAGGTCGGGATGCCGAGCCGGCGGAAACCGAGCATGGCCTGCACCTGCAGCGCCATCGAGGCCTTGGCCGCGCCTACCACTCCCGCCGGGTCGATACCGCGCCGCTCCGTCGCCTGCTCCAGCGTCCAGCCCGCCGGCAGGTAGCCGTTGAGCGGATCGTGGGCGCTGGTCTGATCGGTCACCAGGTGCGGGCGGCCGCGGTCGTCACCCGCCTGTACCCGCTGCAGCAGTTGCGGATAGACCTCGGCGGCGTTGCCGAGCAGGCCGATGGACAGCGGCTGCGCCCGCGCCTGCGCGATCATCTCCAGCGCCTGCTCCAGGCTGTCGGCGCGGCGGTCGAGGTAACGCGTGTCGAGCCGCATCTGGATGCGCCGCGGATCGCATTCGACCGCCAGCATGGAGGCGCCGGCCATGGTCGCCGCCAGCGGCTGCGCCCCGCCCATGCCCCCCAGGCCGGCGGTGAGGATCCATTTGCCACCAAGGTCGCCGCCGTAGTGCTGGCGGCCGGCCTCTACAAAGGTCTCGTAAGTGCCCTGCACGATGCCCTGGCTGCCGATGTAGATCCAGGAACCCGCCGTCATCTGCCCGAACATCATCAACCCGCGCGCGTCGAGGGCGTGGAACTGCTCCCAGGTAGCCCAGTGCGGCACCAGGTTGGAATTGGCGATCAGCACGCGGGGAGCATCGGCGTGAGTGCGGAACACACCGACCGGCTTGCCGGACTGGATCAGCAGCGTCTCGTCGTCCTCCAGGCGCAGCAGGGTCTCGACGATGCGGTCGTAGCAAGCCCAGTTACGCGCCGCGCGGCCGATGCCGCCATAGACGATCAGGTCCTCCGGCTTCTCCGCCACCTCGGGATCGAGATTGTTCATCAGCATGCGCAGCGGCGCCTCGGTCAACCAGGACCGGGCGTGCAGCTCGCCGCCCCGCCAGGCGCGGATCTGCCGCGCCGCGCCGGGGTTGCTTCCCGCCAGCGGGCGGGACTGGTCGTTCGTACCCATCGCTCCTCCATTTGCGGGAAGGTGCGTACGTGGCGCGCCTTCTCCCCTGGGTCAATGCCGCACGGCCCCCCAGCTCAACGCCTGCCGCCCACCTCCGACAACATCCTCGCCTGAGGGTAGCCCTGGTGCGTGACCTTGTCGAACGCCTGCTGCGCCGCCGCCTCGCTGGTGAACGGGCCCAGGCGCACCCGGTACAGGGTGGCACCGGTCGGGCTGGTGACCGCGCGCGACTCGCCGCGGTAGCCGATGTTGTGCAACAGGTTCAGCGTGGTCTGCGCGTTGCCGGCGTCCGAGTAGCTGCCGATCTGGACGTACCAGGCCTTGAGGGCGGGCGAAGCCGCGGTCGGTTCCGCCGGCTTTACCGTCGCCGGCACCGGGGGCTTGGGCGCCTGCGGCAGCGCCGGCGCGAGCTTGAGGGATGGCAGCTTCTGCTCAGGGACCGGCCCGCGCGCGACCGGCACGGGCGGCTTGGCCTGATCGGCGGCAGGCCTGGGCGATGGGGCCGCCGCCGACGGCGCAGCCGGTGCCGACGGCCGAGCGGCCGTGGCAGGCAGCGCCGGTGCCGAGGCGTCCGGCGTTGCGGGCACGGCCGCCGCCATGTCGGGCGCTGGAGTCGGGGCGGCCGGCTCCCCGCCGACCCCGTTCACCGCCAGCGGCAAGGTGGTGCTGGGCACGTCCTTCTCGCCCGACTCGGGCCAGTTCGCCGGCAGCAGCCAGGACAACCCGAACAGCAACACCAGCAGTACGGCGAGACCCACCAGGCGGCGCTTCAAGGTGTCGTTCATGTCCCTTGGATTAAAAAAGTGCCGCCACGGCGGCAACGGTCAGAAACGAGCCGCAGACCACGATGCGGTCCTGCGGTCCGGCCAATGCCTGCGCCGCGCGGTAGGCCTGCTCCACGCTGTGCCAGGCACGCCCGGCAAGGCCGGCACGGGCGGCACATTGCTGCAGGCTCGGACCATCCAGCCCGCGCGGCAGCGGCAGGCCGCCGAACTGGGCTTCGCGCACCAGCGGCGCCAGTACCGCGCAGACCTGTTCCACCGGCTTGTCGGCGAGCATACCCAGCACCAGCAGGGTCGCGCCCGGCCCGCTCTCGCTGCGCAGATTATCCGCTAGAACCTCGGCGGATTCGACGTTGTGGGCGACGTCGAGAATGGTGTTGCCGATGCGCTGGTAGCGCCCCGGCAGCGCCAGTACGGCCAGCGCCCGCCGTACCGCCTCTTCGCCCACCGGCAGGCGCGGTTGCAGGGCCTGCACCGCCGCCAACACCCCGGCGGCATTGCGGTACTGCGCCGCGCCGCCGAGCGCCGGTGCCGGCAGCCGCGCGTACGCGGCACCGGCGCCGTGCCAGTTCCAGCCACCGTCCTCGCTGCGCTCGAAGGAAAAATCGCGACCCGCCAGCAGCAGCCGCGCGCCGACGGCTTCGGCGTGCTGCAGCAGCCGCGCAGGTGGCAACGCCTCCGCGTACACCGCCGGCCTGTTCCCGCGCATGACACCGGCCTTTTCGTAGCCGATGCTGTCGCGATCGAGCCCCAGCCACTCGGTGTGGTCCAGTCCGATGTTGGTGACCAGGGCGCAGTCGGCGTCGACAATGTTGACCGCGTCGAGACGCCCGCCCAATCCCACCTCCAGCACCTGCACCTCGACCCCTGCGCGGCGGAACAACCATAGCGCGGCCAGCGTGCCGAATTCGAAGTAGGTCAGCGCGATGGCGCCGCGCGCCGCCTCCACCGCCGCGAACGCCTCGCACAGCGCCTCGTCCGGCACGTCCTGGCCGTCGATCGCCACGCGCTCGTTGTAGCGCAGCAGGTGCGGGGAAAGATAACGCCCGACGCGGTAGCCCGCGGCGCGGTAAATCTCCGCCGCCAGCGCCACGCTCGACCCCTTGCCGTTGGTACCGACCACGGTCAGCGTCACCGCCCTGGCCGGCAGCAGGTCGAGCCGCAGCGCCACCTCGCGCACACGCTCCAGGCCAAGCTCGATCGCCTTGGGGTGGAGGCGTTCCTGGTAGGAGAGCCAGTCGGCCAAAGACCAGGAAGAATTCACGCGCCCCCTTGCTTGTTTCAACAGTCCGGGCCACGGATGGCCCGGTGCTTGTCAGAACGACATCAGCACTTCTCGCCTGCAGCGCATTGGCGTCATGCAGAGATCAATGCACTGCAGGCGAGAAGTGCGTCATCATGCCGAGCAACCGGTGAATCTTCTCGCGCAGCTCGCGCCGGTCCACGATCATGTCGACGGCGCCCTTCTCGAGCAGGAATTCGGCGCGCTGGAATCCTTCCGGCAGCTTCTGCCGCACGGTCTGCTCGATCACGCGCGGGCCGGCGAAGCCGATCAGCGCCTTGGGCTCGGCGATGTGGATGTCGCCCAGCATGGCCAGGCTGGCGGACACACCGCCCATGGTCGGATGGGTCAGCACCGAGACGAAGGGCAGGCCGCGCTCGGCCAGCTTGGCCAGCGCCGCGCTGGTCTTGGCCATCTGCATCAGCGAGAACAGGGACTCCTGCATGCGCGCGCCGCCGGAGGCGGCGAAGCACACCAGCGGAATGCCGTGCTCCAGGCAGGCGTTGACGCCGCGCACGAATTTCTCGCCCACCACACTGCCCATCGAGCCGCCCATGAAGCCGAACTCGAACGCCGCCGTCACCAGCGGCAGGCCCATGAGCTGGCCGCGGATCACGATCAGCGCATCTTCCTCGTCGGTGTCTTCTCGCGCCTCGGCCAGACGCTCGGTGTACTTGCGGCTGTCCTTGAACTTGAGCGGATCGACAGCGCGCACTTTCGGCGCGATCTCCACCCGCGGCTCCACATCGAGGAAATGGTTGAGGCGGGCGCGGGCGCCGATGACGCGGTGGGCGCCGCACTTCGGGCACACCTCCAGTGTCCGCTCCAGCTCGGCGCGATACAGCACCGACTGGCAGGTATCGCACTTCATCCACAAGCCTTCCGGCACGCTCTTCTTGCGCACACCGCCGGTCAGCAGCTTCGATCCTGAAATCTTTTCGAGCCAGCTCATGGCCGCATCCTATGACTTGTCGAGCGCGGCGCGCATGGCGCCGAGCTGTTGAGTGAGAAGCTCCGGCAACGCGGCGGGTTCGTCGCGGTGCCGCTCGATCTGCGCCACCAGGGCGCTGCCGACCACCACGGCGTCGGCCACCCGGCCCACCGCCGCCGCCGACTGCGCATCGCGGATGCCGAAGCCCACCGCCAGCGGCAGCCGCGTATGCCGGCGGATCTCCGCCAGCCTGGCGGCGACGTCGGTCACGTCCAGCGTAGCCGCGCCGGTCACGCCCTTCAAGGAAACATAGTACAGATAACCGCTGGCCTGGCGCGCGATCAGGTCGATGCGCCCGGCGCAGCTGGTCGGCGCGAGCAGGAAGATGCAGTCCAGGCCCTCGTTACGGAACAGCGGCGCGATGTCCGGCGCCTCTTCCGCCGGCATGTCCACCACCAGCACGCCGTCGACGCCGGCCTCCCGCGCGCGGCGGGCGAACTCGGCCTTGCCGTAGGCCTCGATCGGATTCAAGTAACCCATCAGCACCACCGGCGTGTCGCGGTCGGTGCGGCGGAACTCCTCCACCATGCCAAGTACCTGGCGCAGGCTGGTGCCGTGGGCCAGCGCCCGTTCGCAGGCGAGCTGGATCACCGGGCCGTCGGCCATCGGGTCCGAGAAAGGCACGCCCAGTTCGAGCACGTCGGCGCCGCCCCGCACCAGCGCGTGCATCAGCTGGACCGTGTGGCGCGGATGCGGATCGCCCGCCGTGATGTACGGAATCAGGCCCTTGCGGCCACGCGCCTGCAGCGATTCGAATACCCCCTGAAGACGTGACATTGGAACCCGCTTATTTTGACTGTCCAGTCGGGGACGACTGGTGTGTGGGCAGGATGCCCAGCTCGATGCCCTCGCGCTTGGCGATGGTGAAAATGTCCTTGTCGCCGCGGCCCGAGAGATTGACCACCATCGCCTGGTCGCGCCCCATCTGCGGCGCCAGCTTGCGGGCGTAGGCCACGGCATGCGCCGACTCCAGCGCCGGGATGATGCCCTCGGTGCGGGTCAGCTCGTGGAACGCGGCCAGGGCCTCGTCGTCGGTGATGCTGACGTAAGTAACGCGGCCGCTGTCCTTGAGCCAGGAGTGCTCGGGGCCGACGCCCGGATAATCGAGGCCGGCGGAGATCGAGTGCGTGCCCAGGATCTGGCCGTTCTCGTCCTCCATGTTGTAGGTGCGGTTGCCGTGCAGCACACCGGGTTTGCCGGCCGACAGCGGCGCGGCATGCTGGCCGGTGGCGAGGCCCAGGCCGCCGGCCTCGACGCCGTACATCTTCACGCCGGTATGCGCCAGCATGGGATGGAACAGGCCGATGGCGTTGGAGCCGCCGCCGACGCAGGCCACCAGTGCGTCCGGCAGCCGTCCCAGCATCTGCTGCGACTGCTGCAGCACCTCGCGCCCGACCACCGAGTTGAAGTCGCGCACCAGCATCGGATAGGGGTGTGGGCCGGCCACGGTGCCGATGATGTAGAAGGTGTTGTCGACGTTGGTCACCCAGTCGCGCAGCGCCTCGTTCATGGCGTCCTTGAGCGTGCGGGTGCCGCTGGTCACCGGCACCACCCTGGCGCCGAGCAGCTTCATGCGGTAGACGTTGGGCGACTGCCGCTCCACGTCCTCCGAGCCCATGTAGACCACGCACTCCAGGCCCAGCCGCGCCGCCACCGTGGCGCTGGCCACGCCGTGCTGGCCGGCGCCGGTCTCGGCGATGATGCGGGTCTTGCCCAGGTGCTTGGCCAGCAGGGCCTGGCCGACGGTGTTGTTGATCTTGTGGGCGCCGGTGTGGTTCAGGTCCTCGCGCTTGAGGTAGACCTGCGCCCCGCCCCAGTTGCGGCTCAGCCGCTCCGCCGGGTACAGCGGCGAGGGCCGGCCGACGTAGTGGGCCAGGTCCTGGTCGAACTCGGCACGGAAAGCGGCGTCCTGCTTGAGGCGATTATAGGCCTCCTCCAGCTGCCGCAGCGGCTCCATCAGGGTTTCGGCGACGAAACGCCCGCCATAGGGGCCGAAATGGCCGCGGGCGTCAGGCAGAGTCTGTTCGTTCATCTAGGGAATGGTCGATAAGCTGGTATCGGCGTCACGGACGGCGCGCACGAAGGCCTCCATTTTGCCCGAATCCTTGATTCCGGGCGCGGCTTCGATCCCGCTGCTGACGTCGACGGCATACGGGCGGGCGGCGGCGATCGCCAGCCCGACGTTGGCGGCGTCCAACCCGCCGGCCAGGATCAGCGGCTTGCCGGCGTCCCTGGCCGCGCTCCAGTCGAACGCCACACCCTGCCCGCCCGGCTCGCCCGCGCCGTGGCCATCAAGAAGCAGGGCGGCGGCGGCGGCGTATTCGGCGGCGATCTCCAGCAGCGGCCGCCGCTGGCCGCGCATCCCGACGGCCTTGAGATATGGCAGGCCGAAACCGGCGCAAAACTCCGCGCTTTCGTCGCCGTGGAACTGCAGCAAATCCGGGCGCAGGATCTCGATCGCCTGCCGGACCTCGGCGGCGGAAGGATTGCGCAGCAAGGCAACCGCCGTGAGCAACGGCGGCAGACGCCGGCGCAGTGCGGCCGCAGCGTCCAGGGGGAGACGGCGCGGACTGCCCGCGGCCAGCACGAAGCCCACCGCGTCCACGCCCAGCGCGGCGCCGGCCAGAAGGTCTTCGAGACGGGTGATGCCACAGAATTTGATGCGGGTGCGCTGCTGATCCATCGCGGCGGCATTATCGCTTGCTTCCCAGCGGAGGGACAGCCCGCACAGGCTAGAATCCAGTCCAGCCCTTGGGCGGCGAAGACAGACTGACAGCTTTCGGGATAACGTCCGACCAAGGATGTTGGGGATAAGGTCCGAACGATTGGAATACGTCAGACCAGCTTCACATAACAAAAGAGCATAAGTGAACATCAGCATATTCGGCTTGGGCTACGTTGGCACCGTGTGCGCCGCTTGTCTGGCGTACCGCGGCCACTCCGTCGTCGGCGTCGATATTTCCGAAGACAAGGTGCGGCTCGTCAATTCGGGCAGATCACCAATTGTCGAGCCAGGCGTCGCGGAATTGCTGGGCGGCGCACACTCCGCCGGCAGGATCCGCGCAACGCGGGAGCCGGCGGCGGCCGTGCTGGAGACGGAACTGTCGCTGATCTGCGTCGGTACCCCAAGCAGGCGCAATGGCGACCTGGACCTGCATCATGTGGAGGAGGTCGCCCGCGAAATCGGCGTCGCGCTCCGGAACAAAACCGCCCGGCACACCGTGGTGGTCCGCAGCACCGTGCTCCCCGGCACCGTGCGGGGGGGCGTGATCCCCCTGCTGGAGCGCTCGTCCGGAAAACGTGCCGGCGTGGATTTCGACGTGGCCGTCAACCCCGAATTCCTACGTGAAGGCTCGGCCATCGACGACTACTGGTTTCCGGAGGTCACCCTGATCGGTGAAATGGCCCCGTCCGCCGGGGACCGCGTCGCGGCCCTGTATGCCGATCTGCCCGGGAAGATCGTGCGCGACACGCTGGAAGCTGCGGAGATGATCAAATACGCCTGTAACGCTTGGCATGCGAGCAAGATCACTTTTGCCAACGAAATCGGAGCCATCGCCAAGTCCCTGGGCGTGGACGGGCGCACCGTGATGGACGTGGTCTGCCAGGACCGGAAGCTCAATATTTCCGATGCCTATATGCGCCCCGCATTCGCGTTCGGCGGGTCCTGCCTGCCGAAGGACCTGCGCGCATTGAAATACCGCGCCGAACGGATGGATCTGCCTGTGCCGATGCTGAGTTCCATCATGGCGAGCAACCACTGGCAGATCCGGCGCGCATTCGAATTGGTGGAGTCGTTCGAAAGCCGCCGCGTCGGCCTGCTGGGCTTGAGCTTCAAGGCCGGCACCGACGATCTGCGCGAAAGCCCGCTGGTGGAGCTGGCTCAGATGCTGATCGACAGGGGCTACCAGGTCAGCATATTCGACCGCAACGTCGACTACGCCCGCGTGCACGGCGCCAACCGGGACTTCATCGACAGCAGGATCTCGCACATCTCGGCCCTGCTCAAATCGACCCTGCCGGAGGTCGTCCACTGCTCCGACATCATCGTCGTCGGCCACCGAAGCCCGGAGTTCGAGGACCTGGTCGATTCGCACGGGCTGGGCGGGCGCAAAGTGGTCGATCTGGCGGGCGTTTCCCGCAACATCGCGTCGGACGCGATCGAAGGCATTTGCTGGTGACGGAACCGGCGCAAGGTACGGCAATGGACGACATTCCCAAAGAGGCCGGCTCGGCAGCCGCACCGGGGCCCGCAGCCCCGTTCGGTGTCAACTACATTGGCTATACCAGCGCGGCGCTCGGACTCGGGGTTTCAGCGCGTAGCGGCGTGAAGGCCCTGGTCGACAGCGGGATTCCGGTGACGCTGGTCGAGGTCAACCTGGGCGAGCGGTCCTGGCACGACTTGCGTTTCCAGCACCTCTACCTGCGGCACCCGACCACGGAACTGCCGCACCGCTGCAACATCGTCCACATGAACCCGCTCGAAGCCGCCCCGCTGCGCGCGCAACATCCCGGCTGGTTCGCGCATTCGTTCAACGTGATCGCCCCGGCCTGGGAGCTCGACCAGCCGCCGGCCGACTGGCTGCCGCTGCTCGACCAGTACGGCCTCATCCTGGCGCGAAGCCACTTCCTTGTCTCGCTGTTTGCCGGCCGGTGCTCGGCCCCGGTGCGCTACTTCCCGACCGGCGTCGCCATCGAAGCCCACCCGGATGCCGCGTCGGTACGCACCCGCCTGGCCATCCCGCAGGACGCGTTCGTGGTGTACTCGAATTTCGATTACGACAGCAGCATGAGCCGCAAGAATCCCGCCGGCGCCCTGCGCGCGTACTTTGCGGCCTTCGAAAACGACTCCAGGGCGCACCTGATTCTCAAGGTCGCCGGAGGCAAGGGCCGGCCGCCGGGGGTGGAACCCCTGTTGAGCCGCGCGCGGGCGGCATCGAACGTGACGATCGTCGATCAGCGCCTCCCTTATGCGGAAGTGCTGGGACTGATGGACGCGGCCGATGTGTATCTGTCCCTGCACCGGGGCGAAGGCCTGGGACTGGGAACGCTCGAGGCCATGAGCCTGGGCAAGCCGGCCGTGGTCACCGGCTGGTCGGGGGTCATGGACTTCGTCGACGAGAGCAACGCCGTACCGGTGCGCTTCGTCCGCACACCGGTAGTCGACGTCCACCCGGAGTACCGCCCGATGCGCACCGCCGTCGAAGCGATGTGGGCGGAGCCGGACGTCGGGCACGCGGCGCGCATGCTGCGCCTGCTTTCCCGCGACGCCGCGTGGCGCAACAGGCTGGGCGAGCGCGCCCGCGAAACCGCCGCCGAACGCAACCGCCGCTTTTTCTCCGGGGAACCGTTCCGCATGCTGCAGGGCGCCTTCGACATGTGGCATAGAGCGTGCGGGTGAACAATTCCATGCGCACCCGGAGTTGAACCAGACCGGCTACGGCGGGAACCAGGCCCTCGCCGGCCCCGGCAGCCCATAACGCTGCGGATATTCCGGCCCCACGAAATACAGCCCCTGCGCCGGCGCGGTGATGCCCGCCTGCGTGCGGTCGCGGCCTTGCAGCACCTCGCCGGCCCAGGATTCGGGGCGGCGCCCCTGGCCGATGTCGATCAGCACGCCCATGATGTTGCGCACCATGTGGTGCAGGAAAGCGTTGGCGCGGATATCCATCACCACGAACTCGCCGCTGCGCCGGACCTGGATTGCGTGCACGTTGCGCATCGGCGTGGAGGACTGGCACTCCACCGCCCGGTAGGCCGAGAAATCGCGCTCGCCGAGGAGGTCCTGTGCGGCCCGGTGCATCGCCACGGCGTCCAGCTCGAAGGTGATCCAGGCCGCGCGTTCCATCAGCAGCGCGGAACGGCCGCGGTGGTTGTGAATGACGTAGTGGTAGGACCGCGCCAGGGCGCTGTGGCGCGCACTGAAGTCCCGCGGTACCTCCTGCACCCAGCGCAGGCTGATGTCGGGCGGCAGGCGCGAATTGGTACCGAGCAGCCAGGCATACTCGCCGCGCGCCGCAGGGCTGTCGAAATGGATCACCTGGCCGTAGGCGTGCACACCGGCATCGGTGCGCCCGGCGGCCTGGGTCCGCACCGCGTGGTCGGCCACCGAGGACAGCGCGGTCTCGAGCTCGCCCTGCACGCTGGCGCGCTCGCGCTGCGCCTGCCAGCCGCCGTAGCGGGTGCCGACATACTCGACTCCCGCGGCCCAGCGCCGGGTGTCTGCGGACTGCGGACTCGAAATCGCGGAAGACCCTTAAGGTGTGAGCTAGGTCGTCGCCAGGCGCTTGATCAGCGCCTCGGCCTCGCCCTTCTGCGCCGCGTTGCCGCTCGCCATCACCTCGTGCAGCAGCCCGTTGGCGGCCTCGTTGTCACCCATGTCGGCATAGACTCGTGCGAGGTCGAGCTTGGTGCCGATCTCGTCGCTGCTGGAAACGCCCGCCGGCGGCTTGCTCAGGTCCAGTTCATCGAGGTTGAACTCGATGCCGCCGTGTCCGGCGGCGGGTGGCGGCTCACCGCCCATGTCGAACTGGCTCAGGTCGAAATCCGGCTTGGGCGCAGCAGCGGGCTTGGCGGCCGGAGCCGGTCCGGGCGGCGGCGCCTGCACGGATTTCAGCAGCTCCGAATCGAGGTCGAAGTCGATGGTGCCTTCCTTGCCGGCAGGCTTCTTCGCCGCGGACGGTTCGCCCACGGCCAGATCGACGCTCGGCAGCGATGCAGCGGCCTCGCCCTTGAACAGCGCCGCGTCCGGGCAAAGCTGCCGTCCCATGATGGCGATCTTCTGCCACTCCTCGGCCCCGATATGGCCGTGCAGCGCTTCCGCCGTTTCCTGGAACTCCAGGGGCTTGCCGGCGGCGAAATAGGTCTCGGCCAGCTTCAGCCGAAGATCCTGCCGCTGCGGCTCCTTGGCCAGGGCCTGCTTCAGCAGCGAGGCGGCTTCGTCGTAGAGGCCGTACGCCAGGTGGAAATCGGCTTCCGAGATCGGATCGTTGGCGTCCAGGTTGACGGACAGCGTCTGCGCCTCGAACTGCGAGGTCAGGTCGAAGTCGACGTCGCCCGCCGGGATGGAGCGCGCCAGTGGCGGCTCTTCTTCCAGCGCTGGCGCTCCGAGTGGCGTATCGGCCGCCTTGATCGGCGCGGTCTCTTCCACCGCGGTCTTGGCCAGCGCCACTTCGGGCGGCGCGGCGGGCGCTGCCACCGGCTCAGGCGGCCTGGGCGGCGGGGGCGGCGCCGCTTCCTTCTTGGCCGGCGCGGGAGCTTTGACCGCCGGAGCCTTGGCGGTCGGGGCCGGAGCGGCGCCCTTGCGGCGCCGCATCAGGTACAGCCCGAGGGCGCCGAACCCGAGCACGACCGCGCCCACCAAGCCCATCTGTACCGTGGGATCCTCCCACAGGGCGGGGGGCGGTGGAGGCGGCGCGGTGACCAGCTTCTTCTTCACGGGTGGCGGCGGCGCCGCTGCTTCCGCGGGAGGTGCTGCCGGCTTGGCCGGTTCCACCGGGGCAGGCGGCGACGCCGGCTTGGCCGGTTCCGTCGCAGCGGCCGGAGGCGATACCGGCGACGCCGGCGGCGGCGTCACTGGCACCGGTGCGGGTTCTGGCTTGGGCTCCGGTGGCTTGACCTGCTGCGGAGGCGGAGGCGGTGACGGCGCCTGCTGGACCGGCTTGGGCTCCGGCAGCGGCTCCGGTTTGGGCTCCGGTTTGGGCTTGGCCACCGGCAGAGCCGGCTTCGCCGCCAGCGCCGGCGCCGGCTTCGCAGGCTTGGCGGGCTTCGGTGCGGGGGCTGCAGCGGGCTTGGGCACGGCCCTGGCGGCCGACGGGTGGGCGCCGCGTCGCCAGGCGTCCACCGCCACCTTGGCCTCGTCGGGAGTGGATTCGCGCATGTCGGCAAGCGAAGGGACATGCAGCACCTGCCCCTTGAGCAGCCCGTTGAACCGGCCCTTGTCAAAGGCGCCGGGGTTGTCGCGGTAGATCGCAAGCAGGACCTGGTCCATGCTGACCTGCGGCCCGGGGCGGAGCTTGGTCGCAATGCTCCACAGCGTCTCCTGCGGCGCGGTCGGGCCATAGGTCCCGCCGGATCCTGTTGCCGGCGGGAGGGGTTCGGTGGGGCCAGCCGCGGGCGCCGGCTTCGGCGGCGACGCAGGAACCTCGGTCAAGGGCACCACGCCCGTCTCGCCTTCCGCGGCGGCGGCCGGAGCCGCCTGCTGCGCCAGCGCAGCCGCTTCGGCCGGCGGCA
>JARLJS010000061.1 GCA_031291075.1 Nevskia sp.
ACACACACCAGCCACATCTTCCCCCCCCCCCCCCCCCCACCAACAAACAAACACACAAACCCCCCCCCCCCCCCCCCCCCACCCCGCCGGCAGGTATGCTGGACCGCGCCGCCAAACCGGTTTCGACCATGCTCATCCCGAACCTCGTCCACATCGGTTACTCGCTCATGTTGATCGCCCTGCTGGCGCGCGATGTGTTGTGGCTGCGCCTGATCCTGGTGTTCGCGCAGACCAACCTCAGCTTGTATTCCTACTTCCGCGGCATCGACAGCATTGCCGCCTGGAACGCGGCCTTCGTCGTCATCAACACGGTATGGGTGATCCGCATCCTGCGCGAGCGGCGGGCGGTGCAGCTGCCGCCGGAACTGGCGGCACTCCACGACCGCTACTTCGCCGCGCTCAGCCCCCCGGAGTTTCTGCGCCTGTGGGGCCTGGGCGAACGGCAGATCCTGAGCGGCACCGCCCTGACGCGCCAGGGCCAGGCCACGCCCGCGCTGTACTTCCTGCTGCGCGGCGCGGTGGTGGTGCGGCAGCAGAACCGCGAACTGGCGCGGCTCGGCGCCGGCGACTTCGTCGCCGAGATGAGCCTGCTCACCGGCGCCACCGCCACCGCCGACGCCGAGACCGACGGCGAAGTCGAGCTGATGCGCTGGCCCTCCGACAAGCTGCGGCAGCTGCGGCGCAACGCGACGCTGTGGACCAAGATCCAGAGCGTGCTGGGGCACGACCTGGTGGTGAAGATCCAGCGCGCTTCGGGAGGGACGGAACTGGCGGAGGTGCCGGTACAGGCGGTGTAAGAAGCTTGCCGTGGTCGTACCGGATGGAAAGCGGGAAGTAGCCCGGATGAAACGAAGTGGAATCCGGGACATCCGGCGCCAAGCCCCGGATTCCGTTTCACTCCCTCCGGGCTACGTAGCTGTCGTGCTCGACGAAGGGATGTAGAAAAATGGCACTGACAAGCACAGAAGTTCGGCAGCTATTGGCTGCGCTGGAAGGCATTGGGTGGCATGGAAAAAAGAATTCATCTATGCACCAAATGAAACGATGTGGCTGTCGATAGCAAAGCCGTGGGAGGGCTCCTTGTCCGATTTCCACGGCCGTATGAAAGCGCGACTTGAGCGAGTTGAGCGTCAGCGCAGCCACTATGAAAGCGATGTGCAGCATCAGGATGTAGTGAGCGACACCAGGGGTCTGGTGTAGGTGCTTGGGAGATTGGACCCCGCCTGACCCAAGCGGAGGCTGTGTCTGCGAGCAACCTACTTCATATCATCCAGATAATCCGGGCCGAGCTGACGCATCTGCTCCTCGATGTCCATCGCCCGTTCCTCCACGTACGCCGACGGCTTCCCCACGTGCATCCGCTCCGGGCTCGGCAGTACCGCCGCCAGCAGTGCCGCCTCGCGCATGTCGAGCCGCGCCGCCGGCTTGCCGAAGTAGCGCTGCGCGGCTTCCTCCACGCCGTAGACGTCGGGCCCGAAGCGGGCGATGTTCAGGTACATCTCGAGGATGCGGTGCTTGGGCCACAGCGCTTCCAGCAGCAGGGTGAAATACGCTTCCAGGGCCTTGCGGAAGTAGCTGCGGCCGGACCACAGGAACAGGTTCTTGGCGGTCTGCTGGCTGATGGTGCTGGCGCCGTGGACGCGGCGGTGCTTGAGATTGTGCGAGTAGGCCTTGTCGATGGCTTCGAAGTCGAAGCCCCAGTGGTCCGGGAACTTCTGGTCCTCGGAGGCGACCACGGCCAGCTTCGCGGCCGGCGAGATGCGCACCCAGTCGACCCAGCGCTGGTGCACCG
The DNA here is from genome assembly GCA_031291075.1 of Nevskia sp. Classification (GTDB taxonomy): domain Bacteria; phylum Pseudomonadota; class Gammaproteobacteria; order Nevskiales; family Nevskiaceae; genus Nevskia. The sequence goes on from JARLJS010000061.1 coordinate 1,793, forward strand.
GCCGGATGTCGGCTTCCAGCATGAACGCGGTGGTGGGCGGCGGCAGCCAGCGCAGCAGCAGCACCGCCAGCACGCTGCTGCAGACGGCCGCGGCGGCGACCTGCAGCGCCCGCAGCAGGAAGCGGTTCAGGGCGGCGGCTCGTGGTCCTGCAGGCTGAACACCGGCAGGGTGAGGTGCCAGGCGATGGCGGCGAAGCGCAGGCCGGCGATGAATACCATGCCGAGCACGGCGGCGGGTGCGTGCGGCAGGCCCAGCGCCCGCACCGCCACGTAGAGGGATACGCCGGCGATGACCGCGGTGGCGTAGATCTCGCCCTGGCGCAGGATCATCGGGATGTCGTTGCACAGCACGTCGCGCAGCACGCCGCCGAAGACGCTGGTGATGGTGCCCATCGCCACCAGGATCAGGCCGGGCTGGTGCGCCGCCTCGGCTACCTGCGCGCCGCTGATGCCGAAAAAGGCGAGGCCCAGGCCGTCGGCGACCTGCAGCGTGCGCCAGGGCAGCTGCCGGAAATGGCGGGCGTAGGGCACGGTGAGCAGCGCGGCGGCGACGATCACCAGCAGGTAATCGGGCTCGGCGATCCAGAACACCGGGTGGCGGTCGAGCAACAGGTCGCGTACGGTGCCGCCGCCGATCGAGGTGAACAGCGCGATCAGGACCACTCCCAGCAGGTCGAAGTTTTTGCGTCCGGCCGCCAGCGCGCCGCTGACGGCGAACACCGCGACACCGGCGTAGTCGATCAGGTGCAGGATCATGCGCCGCGATCATGGCGGCGGTGCCGGCACCGCGTCAAACGCCGGCCGCAGGGCCGGGTGCGCTCAGGCGCTGCGCCGCCAGGGCGCCGGTTCGGCGTGCAAGCCGGATTCCAGCGGGCCGGGGTCCGGCGTACCTTCCTCCGTTTCGAAGGCGGCGACCGAGCGGGCCAGCGTCTGTACCTGCTCGGCGAGGCTGGCGGCGGATTCGGCGGCCGACGCCATCACCGTCACGTTCTGGCTGGTGCTGCGGTCGATCTTGGCGATGGCCTGGTTGATCTGCTGGATGTCGCCGCACTGCTCGGCGGACGCCGCGGCGATGCGGTCCATGATGGCGGCCACTTCGCGGATCGCGCCGACGATGGACTGCATGGTGGCGCCGGTCTGGCCGACCAGCTTGGCGCCGGACCCCACTTCGGCGGTGGAGGTCTCGATCAGCGTCTTGATCTCCTTGGCGGCGGCGGCGCTGCGATGCGCCAGGGTGCGCACCTCGTTGGCCACCACGGCGAAGCCGCGTCCCTGCTCGCCCGCCCGCGCCGCCTCGATCGCGGCGTTCAGCGCCAGGATGTTGGTCTGGAACGCGATGCTGTCGATGATGCCGGTGATGCCGGCGATCTTGTCGGCGCCGCCGGCGATGGTGCTCATGGTCTGCACCAGGCGGCCGACCTCGCTGCCGCCCTTCTGCGCCACCTCGGCCGCGCCCGTCGCCAGCTCGTTGGCCTGGCGGGCGTGCTCGGCGCTCTGCTTCACCATGCCGGTGAGGCGCTCCATGCTGGAGGCGGTCTGCTGCAGGCTGGTGGCCTGCGCCTCGGTGCGCTCGGACAGCTCGGTGTTGCCCTCCGCGATGGCCTGCGCCGCGGTGTCGATGGTCTGCGCCGCCTCGCGGATCGCCGCGACCATGCTGCGCAGCTGAGACACCGTGAGGGTGGCGTCGCTCTGCAGCTGGGCAAAGGTGCCGGCGTAGCGGCCGTTCATCTGCTGACGCAGATCGCCGCGCGCCAGCGCCGCCAGCAGCCCGGTCACGTCTTCAACCGGTGTTGCCACCGCGTCCAGCAGGGCGTTGATCGACTCGGTCAGCTTGCGGTAGTCGCCGTGGTGGCGGCTGGCGTCGACGCGCGCATCGAGCCGGCCTTCCGAGCCGGCCTGCACCAGCGATTGCACCTCGCGCGCCATGCGCCGCACCGTATCCATGGTCTGCGCCGCCTGCTCCTGCACCTGGCGGAACTCGCCGGCCGCGTTCACGTCGATGCGGCGGTCCAGGTTGCCCTCGGCCAGGGCCGCCATGGCCTGGGCCAGCGCGGCCATGGTCGACTGCAGCTGATCGAGCGAGGAGTTGACGCGGTCCTTGAGCGATTTCAGATCGCCGTGGGCGTCGACCTCGATCCGCTGGCGGAACTCGCCGGCCGCCAGCCCGGCGATCACCCGGTTGGTGTCGCCGATCGCCGACTGCAGGGACTGCATCAGGGCGTTGAAGGCGGTCACCGCCTGGCTCACCTCGTCGCGGTCGCCGCCACCCTGGGTGCGGGCCGAGAAGTCGCCGCTCTCCGCCACCCGCACCAGCGTGGCCGACAGGCGCGACAGCGGCGCGGTGATGGAGCGGCCGAGACGGGTGCTGACCAGGAAGCCGCCGACGAACAAGGCGGCCGATACGGTCAGGATGATGACGAAAGAGCGGTGTACCGAATCCTGTACCAGCCGCACGACTTCCTGCTGGTGCTCGCCGATCGTCTGCACCTGTTGCTCGCTGCGGCTTTCCTGCTGGCTGGAGGTCTCCTTGACCCGCTCCAGCAGCTGCTGCAGCGCGGCGTCGCTGGCCAGCAGGCTGCGCTTGGCGGCGACGATCCTGCCGGTGGCGGCTTCCACGCCGCCGAGCTGGGCGGCGATGGCGTCGGTGTCGGTGGCCAGCCGCAGCTGCGCCGCCTGCTGCAGGCCCTTGCGCATGGCTTCGACGTTGGTGCGCGCATGCGCGCCCACCCGTTGCGAGTCGGCGACGATGCCGTCGAGCTCGCCGCCCGAGCTGCTCAGCATCACCTGCCGCACCTGGGTATTGAGTTCCTTGACGTCGCTGTTGACCGCGTCGCTGGCGTCCGAGATGCGGGTTGCGCCGGCCATGAGGGTGTAGGCGGCGGCGAGCTTCTTGCGGTCGTCCACCAGCTCCAGCTCCAGCGGGTCGATGGCCTGCAGGATGCGCGTGTTGAGCCCGTCGAGCGACTCGACGATGCTGCCTTTGAGCGTCTGGTACTGCGACTCGTCCTTCGATGCCAGCGCCTGCGCGCGCAGCGCGAGCAGGCCGTCGCCGTCCTTGGTGACGCGCTGCGAAACCTGCGCCACGGTGTCCTGCACATCCTTGACGATGGCGGGGTCGCCCTCCTCCTTCGGCACCGCCTTGACCGCGTCGGTCACCGCGTTGAGGCGCTCGCGCAGGGGCTCCAGCCGGTAGCGGCTGGTGACCGCGCCGATGTCGCCGACGATGATGATCAGGTCCTTGACCTGCGCCCGCAGGTTGCCGAGCTACTCGATGGCGCGGCTGGACACCAGGTTCGACTGCTGCGCCTTGGCCACCACCGTGGCGGCGTCGCCGTTGAGGTGCTCCAGCGCCGTCTTGATGGCGGCGATGGAGTTGCCCATCGCCTTCAGCACCTGGTCCACGCCGGAGGATTCGCTGCGGAACACGCCGGTGTCGTGCAGGCGCTGCTGCACCGCCTGCATCACCGCACCGTGTACTTCGCGGAACTCGCCGGGGTCGGCCTGCGCCTGGCTGTTCTCCAGCCGCGCGATGTCCTGCCGCAGCTTGACGATGGTGGCGATGTCCGCGTCGATCGCGTGCGACAGCTGCTCCGCCTGCGCCGCATCCGCCGACAGGCCGAGCTTGAAGAAGCCGGCGGAAAGCTTCTCGATCGTCTGCTGCAGCTCCAGGGTCTTGAGCTGCAGCGGGGCCGATTCCTCGGTGAGCTTGTGGACGCTGGCTTCCACGCCGGTCAGCGCGTAGAGGCTGGCCACGCCGATGGCGACCACGCCGGCCAGCAGCAGCGCGGTGCCGGCGAACAGCTTGGTGCTGATCTTCACCTTAAGGCCTGTGGCATACCGTAATCCGGCGCGCCGTCAGTGACCGATGGTCTGGATCGGGGTGATTTTGCCGCCCTGGATCTGGGTCAGGAATACGGCGCTCGACGCCTGGTGATTGTCCGCGCCCAGGCTCAGCGACATGCCGCCGATGTCCACGTTCTTCATCGCCTCGAACGCGGCGATCAGGCCGTCGCGGGTCGGCGGCGAACCGGCCTTCTCCAGCGCCATTGCCATCGCCTTGGCACTGACACAGCCTTCCAGGTTGACGAAGCCCAGCTTTTCGCCGGGTTCATACTTGTCCAGCAACGCCGCGCAATCCTTCACCACCGGCACGCTGGCATCGCCGGGGAACGGCACCACCTGCGAGATCACCACGCCGTCGCCGGTGTTGCCGACCAGCTTGACCAGGTCGTCGGTGCCGACGAAGGACACCGTCGCCAGGCCGGCCTTGAGTCCCGCCTCGCGCGCCGACTTGATGAACTCCGCCAGCGGCGTGTAAGGGCCCACGATCACCACCACGTCGGGGTTGCCGGCCATCACCGCCGCCAGCCCGGTCTTGACCGCGGTGGTGCCGCGCTGGAAGGTGCCCTTGGCCACCACTTCCATGCCACGTTTCTTCAGCGCCGCCTCGGTGCCGGACAGCACCGCCTGGCCGAAGCCGTCGTCCTGGTAGAACACGGCGAAGCGCTTGGCGCCCTTGTCCTTGACGAAGCGGTCCACCAGCATTTCGGCCTCGTCGGCATAGCTGGCGCGGATGTTGATCACCTGCGGCACCACCGGCTGGCGCAGGCTCATCGCGCCGGTGAACAAGGCCACCAGGGGGGTCTTGGATTCCTTCACGATCGGCAGCACGGCGTTGGCCGTCGGCGTGCCGACGTAGCCGAACAGCGAGAACACCTTCTGCTCCTCGATCATCTTCAGGGTGGCGTCGATCGACTTGTTCGGGTCGTAGCCGTCGTCGTCGACCAGCAGGTTGATCTTGCGGCCGTTGATGCCGCCCTTGGCGTTCACGTCCTTGAACACCGCGTCGGCGCCGATGCGCATGCCGGTGCCCAGGCCGGAGGCCGCGCCGGACTGCGCGTTGACCATGCCCATCCGGATCTCGGCATCGCTCACACCCTGATCGGCCGCGTAGAGCGGGCCCGCCAACGCCGTCGCCGCGGCCAGGGCCGCCAGTATCAAGGGGTGTTTCATTGATCTCCTCCGTGGTCGTCCCGCGGTTGGAGCGGGACGCCGGTTGCCGTTGCGAGGCCCCTGGGCCTGGGGCAGGCACGACCGAGGAAACTGATACGCCAGTCGTGTGACAGGCTTTCGGCCGTTCGCGGCGATTCTTGAGGGCCAGCCGAACGGCCTTTTGCTACCGTTCGGCTGTCCCGGAAGGGGAGGGGAGCGGAGCCGCTCAGCCGGCCATGGCGGGTGCGGGCACGGTGACCGGCAGGCCCAGGTTGCGCCATAGACGCAAGGTCGGCTCGGCCTGGTTGATGGTATAGAAATGCAGCCCGGGCGCGCCTGCCTGCAGCAGGCGCTCACACAGCCGTGTCGCCACGTCGAGGCCGAAGTCCAGCAGTGCCGGCTTGTTGTCCTGCAGCTCCTCCAGCCGCAGCCGCACCCAGCGCGGCAGGTCGGCGCCGCAACTGGAGCAGAAGCGCACGATGTTCTGGTAGCCGGTGATCGGCATGATGCCGGGCACCACCGGGATGTCCAGGCCGGCGCGGCCGCAGCGGTCGACGAAATCCAGGTAGGCGTCGGCGTTGTAGAACAGCTGGGTAAGGGCGCCGTCGGCGCCCGCTTCGACCTTGCGCCGGAAGTGCTCGAAGTCCTGCTCCGGACCGGAAGCCTGGGGGTGCATCTCCGGGTAGGCGGCCACCTCGATCTCGAAGGCGTCGCCGTGGGTCTCGCGGATGAAGCTGACCAACTCGTTGGCGTAGTGGAACTCGCCCGGCGCCGAAGCCGACATCGCGGTGGCCGGCAGATCGCCGCGCAGCGCCACGATGCGCCGCACCCCGGCCTCGCGGTAGCGTTCCAGCAGGGCCGCGATGCTGGCGCGGGTGGAGCCGACGCAGGTCAGGTGCGGCGCCGCCTCCACGCCGGTCTGCTCGACCACGCGCACTACCGTCTCGTAGGTGCCGTCCTGGTTGGAGCCGCCGGCGCCGTAGGTGACGGAGAAGTAATCGGGCCGCACCTCCGCCAGCTGGCCCACCACCAGCGGCAGCTTGGCCACGCCTTCCGGCGTGCGCGGCGGGAACAGCTCGAAAGAGAACGTCAGCAGCCGGGAGGCGGGAGGCGGGAGGCGGGAGGCGACGGGATCGGTGGTCATGTCGATGCGTTGCTCTTGAGCGCCCGCAAAGTCGTGGAGCGTCGAATCTGAGCGCAAGTCCGAACTTTCGTGATCAGGGAGAGAGGCGGGAAGCACCACTTGGTGCCCCCGCCTTCCGCCTCACGTCAGTAGCGGTAGTGCTCGGGCTTGTACGGCCCGTCCTTGCTCACGCCCAGGTAGGCGGCCTGCTTGTCGCTGAGCTGGGTCAGCCGCACGCCGATCTTTTCCAGGTGCAGGCGCGCCACTTCCTCGTCCAGCTTCTTGGGCAGGCGGTACACGGTCTTCTCGTACTGGTCCTTGTTCGCCCACAGGTCGAGCTGCGCCAGCGTCTGGTTGCTGAACGAGTTCGACATGACAAAGCTCGGATGGCCGTGGGCGCAGCCCAGGTTGAGCAGGCGGCCTTCGGCCAGCACGTAGATGCTGTGGCCGTCGGCGAAGGTGTACTTGTCCAGCTGCGGCTTGATGGTGTCGCGCGCAACGCCCTTTTCGGTATTGAGAGCGTCCATCTGGATCTCGTTGTCGAAGTGGCCGATGTTGCCCACCATGGCGCCGTCCTTCATCGCACGCATGTGCTCGATGGTGATGACGTCGCAGTTGCCGGTGGTGGTGATGAACACGTCGGCGGTCTTGACGTAATCCTCGATCCGCGCCACCTCGAAGCCCTCCATCGCCGCCTGCAGGGCGTTGATGGGGTCGATCTCGGTCACCACCACGCGCGCGCCGAAGCCGCGCAGCGAGTGGGCCGAGCCCTTGCCGACGTCGCCGTAGCCGCAGATCACGGCCAGCTTGCCGGCGATCATCAGGTCGGTGGCGCGCTTGATGCCGTCGGCCAGCGACTCGCGGCAGCCGTAGAGGTTGTCGAACTTGGACTTGGTGACGGAGTCGTTGACGTTGATCGCCGGCACCAGCAGCTTGCCCGCTTCCATCATCTGGTACAGGCGGTGGACGCCCGTGGTGGTCTCCTCGGAGACGCCACGCCACTCGGACACCACCTTCTGCCAGAAGCCGGGGCGCTCCTTGGCGGTGCGCTTGAGCAGATCCTTGATCACCTGCTCCTCGTGGTTGGAGGAGGGGCTGTCCACCCACTTGTCGCCCTTCTCCATCTCGTAGCCCTTGTGGATCAGCAGCGTCACGTCACCGCCGTCGTCCACCACCAGCTCTGGGCCCTTCAGGCCGGGATGGGTCACCGCGTCCAGCGTGCAGTCCCAGTACTCTTCGAGGGTCTCGCCCTTCCAGGCGAAGACCGGGATGCCGGCCACCGCGATGGCGGCGGCGGCGTCGTCCTGGGTCGAGAAGATGTTGCAGGAGGCCCAGCGCACCGAGGCGCCGAGCGCGGCCAGCGTCTCGATCAGGACCGCGGTCTCCTTGGTCATGTGCAGCGAGCCGGTGACGCGCACGCCGGCCAGCGGCTTGCCGACCGCGTGCTTGGCGCGGATCGACATCAGGCCGGGCATTTCCTCCTCGGCCATCTTGATGCGTTTGCGGCCGAGTTCGGCCAGCGCGAGGTCACGGACCTTGTAGTCGCCGGCGGCGGTCTTGAGTGCAGCGAGTTGTGCGTTCATGCGTCTTCCTCTTACTTACTTGATGCCGGCGTCCGCGCGCAGCGCGGCGGCCTTGTCGGTGCGTTCCCAGGTGAAGGCGGTGTACTTCTCGCTCTTCTTCACCTTCCTGCCGTTGTCGCTGTCGTCGAACTCGTACACGCCCTCGACCGGATGGCGGCCGAAGTGGCCGTAGGCGGCGGTGGCCTGGTACATCGGGTGCAGCAGGTCGAGCATGCGGGTGATGGCGTAGGGGCGCAGGTCGAAGTGCGCGCGCACCAGTTGCTCGATCTTCTGGTCCGAAATCTTGCCGGTGCCGAAGGTGGTGACGTAGACCGAGGTCGGCTGCGCCACGCCGATGGCGTAGCTGATCTGGATCTCGCAGCGGTCGGCCAGGCCGGCGGCGACGATGTTCTTCGCCACGTAGCGGCCGGCGTAGGCGGCCGAGCGGTCGACCTTGGACGGATCCTTGCCTGAGAAGGCGCCGCCGCCGTGGCGGGCGTAACCGCCGTAGGTGTCGACGATGATCTTGCGGCCGGTCAGGCCGCAGTCGCCCACCGGACCGCCGATGATGAAGCTGCCGGTGGGGTTGATGTGGATCGCATCGGACGGGCAGTGCGCCAGCCACTCCTTCGGCAGCACATGCTTGATGATCAGCTCCATCACCGCTTCGCGGATGTCGGACTGCTTGACGTCCGGGTCGTGCTGGGTCGACAGCACCACCGCGTTGATGCCGACCGGTTTGTCGTTGTGGTACCTGAGCGTCACCTGCGATTTGGCGTCCGGCCGCAGCCAGGGCAGCAGCTTGCCCTTGCGCACTTCGGACTGCCGTTCCACCAGGCGGTGGGCGTAGCAGATCGGCGCCGGCATCAGCACGTCGGTCTCGTTGCTGGCGTAGCCGAACATCAGGCCCTGGTCGCCGGCGCCCTGGTCCTCGGGACGGGCGCGGTCGACGCCGGCGGCGATGTCAACCGACTGCTTGCCGATGATGTTGAGCACGCCGCAGGTGGCGCCGTCGAAGCCGACGGTGGAGGAGTCGTAGCCGATGCCGCTGATGACCTTGCGCACCAGCTCTTCCAGGTCCACCCAGGCCGAGGTGGTGACCTCGCCGGCGATGATCGCCACGCCGGTCTTCACCAGCGTTTCGCAGGCCACGCGCGCGTACTTGTCGCGGGCGATGATCGCGTCCAGCACCGCGTCGGAGATCTGGTCCGCCATCTTGTCCGGGTGACCCTCGGACACGGATTCGGAGGTGAAGAGATAATCGCTCACAGGTCAGTCCTCGCCATCTGTTTATACGGATAAGCGGATATTGTACACAAAAGCCCGGCCGCGCGCACCCGCTCCCATTGGCGCGGAACCGGCCTTACCATGCGCCACTCCATATTGCGGTTTCATGTCACCGCCCCGTACCGTCAGGAGGAAATCGCCATGGCCGAAACACCATCCACCATGCTGCCCCTCGGCACCTCGGCCCCGCCGTTCGACCTGCCGGATACGGTGAGCGGTCGCTCCCTGAGCCTGGAGCAGCTCAAGTCGGACAAGGCCACAGTGGTGATGTTCATCTGCAACCACTGCCCTTACGTGAAGCATGTGTTGTCGGGGCTGGTGCGGTTGGTGCACGACTACCAGCCGCGCGGCGTGGCCTTCGTCGCCATCAGCAGCAACGATGCGAAGGGCTACCCGGAGGACAGTCCCGACAAGATGAAGCAACTCGCCGCCAGGGCCGGCTTTCCCTTCCCGTACCTGTATGACCAGACCCAGGACGTGGCGCGCGCCTACCAGGCGGCGTGCACGCCTGACTTCTATGTATTCGACCCGGCACTGCGGCTGGCGTACCGCGGACAGCTCGACGATGCACGGCCGGGAAACGGCAAGCCGGTTACGGGCCAGGACGTCCGCGCGGCGCTGGATGCCTTGCTGGCGGGTAAGACGGTGAGCCCGGATCAGAAGCCGAGCGTGGGGTGCAATATCAAGTGGGCCAAGACCGGCGGACGGTGACCGGACTCCACTGTCGCAGCGATCGTAGCCCGGATGAAACGAAGTGGAATCCGGGAATTCACCGTTGAAGCCCCGGATTCCGTTTCACTCCATCCGGGCTACATGGGCTGCATTAAACCTTGCCTGAATTTGCGCAAAAGAGTGCCGCAGGCTGGGTTGAAGTGAAACGAAACCGGGCAAGCTTACTTTAGTGACGACGCTGGGATTCGCAGCGCTTCGTCCCAGCCTACGATTCCCCGGCAGCGGCGGCACTGTTCACGCCCGGATCAGCGTCCCGATCCCCTCATCCGTAAACAGCTCCAGCAGCACCGCGTGCCGGATGCGCCCGTCGATGATCACCGCGTTCTTCACGCCGGAGCGCACCGCGTCGAGGGCGCAGGCCACCTTGGGCAGCATGCCGCCGTACACGGTGCCGTCGGCGATGAGCGATTCCACCTGCGTCACGTGAAGCCCGGTCAGCACCTTGCCCTGCTTGTCCATCAGGCCCTGCACGTTGGTCAGCAACATCAGCTTCTCGGCCTGCAGTACGCTGGCCAGCTTGCCGGCGACGAGGTCGGCGTTGATGTTGTAGGCGACGCCGTCGGCGCCGGCGCCGAGCGGAGCGATCACCGGGATGAAGCCGCCGGCCTCGAGGTGGTCGATCACGCGCGGGTCGATGGCGTCGACCTCGCCGACCTGGCCGATATCCTGGCCCTTCACCAGCAGCTTGCGGGCGCGGATGAGGCCGCCGTCCTTGCCGGTCAGGCCGACGGCGCGGCCGCCCTGCTGGGCGATGGCGCTGACCACGGCCTTGTTGACGAGGCCGCCGAGCATCATCTCCACCACGTCCATGGTTTCGGCGTCGGTGACGCGCATGCCCTCGACGAACTGGCTCTTCTTGCCCAGCTTCTCCAGGTGGCCGCCGATCTGCGGGCCGCCGCCGTGCACCACCACCGGGTTCATGCCCACCGCCTTCATCAGCACCACGTCGCGGGCGAAGCTTTCGATCATGTCGTCGTCGCCCATGGCGTTGCCGCCGTATTTGACGACGATGGTCTTGCCGGCGAAACGGCGGATGTAGGGCAGGGCCTCGGTGAGGACGTGCGCGATGTTGATCGCTTTTTCCTGGTCGATCGGCATTTGAATCCGGATGTTGCTGGGGAGCAGTGGGGCGTGGGCCATCGCCGCTTTAGTGACGGCCAGTGTGGCCGAAGCCGCCGCCGCCGCGGTGGCTGGCCTCGAATTCGGACACCAGCTCGAACTCGGCGCGCACCACCGGCACGATGACGAGTTGCGCAATGCGCTCGCCGGGCTCGACGGTGAAGATGCTCTTGCCGCGGTTCCAGCACGACACCATCAGCTCGCCCTGGTAATCGGAATCGATCAGCCCGACCAGGTTGCCGAGCACGATGCCGTGCTTGTGGCCCAGGCCGGAGCGCGGCAGGATCACCGCCGCCAGGCCGGGATCGGCGATGTGGATGGCCAGGCCGGTGCGGATCAGCGCGGTGTCGCCCACGCCGAGCTTGAGCGGCTCGTCGAGCAGGGCGCGCAGGTCCATGCCGGCGCTGCCACCGGTGGCGTAGGCCGGCAGCGGCAGGTCGCGGCCGATGCGCGGGTCGAGGATCTTGAGCTGGATCTTGTTCACGTGTGGTCGGGAAATGCGGAGCGGGTTCCGCCGTGGGTGGAGCAATAGCGCTCCGCGATCAGCGCGGCGAGCTGCTGCGCGATCATGGTCTTGAGGCCGGGGCCGAAGCTGCGCTCGCCGTCGTGCCAGAACACCTGCAGGGTGTTGTCGTCGCGGTCGAAGGCGAGACCGGCGCCGACGCGGTTGGCGGCCACCAGGTCGAGGCGTTTGCGCTTGAGCTTGTCGCGGGCGTGCTCCGCAACTTTCTCCGTTTCCGCGGCGAAACCGACAATGAACAGCTGCGGTTGCTCCGCGCGCACGGCGCTGAGGATGTCGGCGTTGCGGGTCAGCGCCAGCTCCAGCGCCTCGGCGTGTTTCTTGATCTTCTGCTCCGCCGGCGCGGCCGGGCGGTAGTCGGCCACGGCGGCGGCGCCGACCAGGATCTGCGCCCCGTCGACCTCGGCCAGGGTGGCGGCCAGCATCTGCTGCGCGGTTTCCACCTCGATGCGCTTCACCCCGGCGGGCGCCGCCAGGTGCACCGGCCCGCTGACCAGCGTCACCTCGGCGCCGAGCTGCGCCAGGGCGTCGGCCAGGGCGTAGCCCTGCTTGCCGGAGGAGCGGTTGGTGATGAAGCGCACCGGGTCGATCGGCTCGCGGGTCGGTCCGGCGGTGACCACCACGCGCACGCCGGCGAGTGGTCCTTGATGCGGCGCAGCGGATGCCGCCGGATGGTGTCCCAGGCCGGCCAGCACCTCGGCGGCGATGCCGGCCGGTTCGCTCATGCGGCCTTCGCCCACCTCGCCGCAGGCCTGGTCGCCGCTGGCGGGGCCGATCACCCGCACACCGCGGCTTCGCAGGGTGGCGAGGTTGGCCTGGGTGGCGGCGTTGGACCACATCAGGCGGTTCATCGCCGGCGCGACGTGGAGCGGCCGGTCGGTGGCGAGACACTGCGTGCTCAGCAGGTCGTCGGCGAAGCCGTGCGCCAGGCGGGCCAGGAAGTTGGCGGAGGCAGGGGCGACGACGATGGCGTCGGGCCAGCGTGCCAGCTCGATGTGGCCCATCGCGGCCTCGGCCTGCTCGTCCCACAGGCTGCTGCGCACCGTGCGACCGCTCAGCGCCTGGAAGGTCTGGGCGCCGACGAAGCGCTGCGCCGAGTCGGTCATCACCACCTGCACCTGGGCCCCGGCCTTGACCAGCTGGCGCACCAGCTCCGCGGCCTTGTAGGCGGCAATGCCGCCGGTCACGCCGAGCAGGATGCGCGGGCCCGGCGCGTTGGCCGGCGGTAAGGGTTCTGACATGCGCGAATTCTATCCTGGCCCTGTGCCGGCCGCTGCGGGTCTGGCCTGAATAATGCTACCTTGCGCCCGGGATCCCGGGGGAGAACGGCGATGATCGGCTTGATCGTGTTGGCGGTTCTGGTGGTCGCGGTGATCTTTCTGGTCACGATCTACAACGGCCTGGTGTCCTCGCGCAACGTCTACAAGAACGCCTTCGCCCAGATCGACGTGCAGCTCACCCGTCGCTACGACCTCATCCCCAACCTGGTGGAGACGGCCAAGGGCTACCTCAAGCACGAGCGCGAAACGCTGGAGGCGGTGATGGCCGCGCGCAGCGGCGCCGTCAGCGGCCTGCAGGCGGCCAAGGCCGCACCGGGAGACCCCAAGGCGATGATGCAACTCTCCAGTGCCGAGGGCGTGCTGACGCAGTCGCTGGGTCGGTTGATGGCGGTAGCCGAGGCTTATCCCGACCTCAAGGCCAACCAGAACATGATGCAGCTGTCGGAGGAGCTCACCTCCACCGAAAACCGCATCGCCTTCGCGCGCCAGGCCTACAACGACGCGGTGATGAGCTACAACACCAGGCGCGAGGTGTTCCCCAACAACTTCGTCGCCAACACCTTCAACTTCGCCGCGGCGCAGATGCTGGAGATCGAGAAGCCGGAAATGCGGGCGGCGCCGAAGGTTTCCTTCACCTGAGGCACCCCTTGAAACCGCACCTCGTCCAGGCCGCCCGCCGGCCGGGACCAGTCCACGGGGGCGTGTAAGTGGACTTCTTCCAGCAACAGGCCAGGGTCCGACGCCATTCGCGCTGGCTGCTGCTGCTGCTCCTGCTGGCGGTGATCGGCACGGTGGCCGCCGTCGACCTGCTGGCCCTGGCGCTGCTGCTGTACTACCAGCACGACAGCCACGGTGGGCCGCCGGTGCCGGTGCAGCCGGTGCTGACCGCCTCCACGCTGGTGGTGGTGACGGTGATCGCGCTGTCGATGCTGTACCGCGTCGCGCGGCTTTCCGGCGGTGGCGCCAAGGTCGCCGCCGAGCTGGGCGCGGCCCTGGTGCCGCCGGACACCGCCGATGCGCGCCAGCGCCGGCTGCGTAATGTGGTGGAGGAGATCGCCATTGCCTCCGGCGTGCCGGTGCCGCAGATCTTCGTGCTGGAGCAGGAGACCGGCATCAATGCCTTCGCCGCCGGCTTCTCGCCGGCCGACGCCGCGGTGTGCGTCACCGCCGGCGCGTTGGACAAGCTCAGCCGCGACGAGCTGCAGGGCGTGATCGCGCACGAGTTCAGCCACATCCTCAACGGCGACATGCGGCTCAACATCCGCCTGATCGGGTTGCTGTTCGGCGTCATGGTGCTGGGCATCATCGGCGGCAAGACGCTGCAGCTCGGCGGCAACAGCGATTCGCGCGGAGTCGGCCCGGCCCTGTTCGTGGCCGGCCTGGGCCTGCTGGCGATCGGCTACATCGGCGTGTTCTTCGGGCGCCTGATCAAGGCCAGCGTGTCGCGCCAGCGCGAATACCTGGCGGATGCCTCGGCGGTACAGTTCACCCGCCAGTCGGCCGGCATCGCCGGCGCGCTGAAGAAGGTGGCCGGCCTGAACGCCGGGTCCCGCCTGCACAGCACCCATGGCGAGGAGGTGGCGCACATGCTGTTCGGCGACGGCATCGGCTACTCGGCCCTTTTCGCCACCCATCCGCCGGTGTTCGAGCGCATCCGGCTGCTCGATCCGGACTTCAACCCGCTGCGGCTGCCCGAGCTGGCCCAGGCCTGGAACGAGCCCGGCTATGCGCCGCCGGACGAGGAGCGGGCGGTGCTGTCGGATTTCGCCGCGCGGACGCCGGCAGCCGCGGTCGAGGTGGTCCCGGCGGCACTGGCCACCAGCGTGGCCCGGCCCGGCGGCGACCACTACGACTGCGCCGCTGCGCTGCACCAGGCGCTGCCGCCGGAGCTGCTCGCCGCCGCCCATGACCAGGAACGGGCCGGCGACCTGATCTTCGCCCTGCTGCTCGATCCCGGCCAGGAGGAGCTGCGCAACACCCAGCTGCAGGCCATCGAGCACGATTTCGGTGCCGCCCACCGCGCCGCCGCCGAGGCCTTGCGCCCCGCGCTGGCCGCGCTACACCCGGCACAGCGCCTGCCGCTGGCGGCGATCGCCATGCCCAGCCTGCGCCGGCGGTCGCGCCCGGAGCTGATCCAGCTGGTCAGGACGGTGTACGCGCTGATCTACGCCGATGGCCGGGTCGGGGTGTTCGAGTACTGCCTGGGGCACGTGCTGCGCCTGCACATCGGCGAGGCGTTGCGGCCTGCCGCGGCGGGCAAGCCCGGGCGGCGCAAGCTGGCGGATTGCACCGGCGACATCGCCCGCCTGCTGTCGGTGGTCGCCGAGTTCGGCCAGGACGATGAACCCTCGGCCAAGCGTGCGTTCCTGCTCGGCATCCAGCGCCTGCCGCTGCGCCAGGTGCCGTCCTACACGCCGCCGCCGGCCGATGCCTGGGCCGCCGCGCTCGACCAGGCCCTGCGCAACCTGGACGCGCTCGAGCCGCCCGCCAAGGCGATGCTGCTGGAAGCCTTGGGCGCCACCGTCGCCGCCGACGGCAAGGTCACGCTGGAGGAAGCGGAACTGCTGCGCGCGGTGTGCGCCACCCTGCATTGCCCGCTGCCGCCGTCGCTGCAGGACCAACCTCTGCGGGACGCGGCGTGAGCATCCGCGATTGGCCCGAAGGCGAGCGGCCGCGCGAGAAGCTGCTGCAGCGCGGGCCGCAGGCCTTGTCCGACGCCGAGTTGCTGGCGATCTTCCTGCGCACCGGTGTGGCCGGCAAGAGCGCGGTGGACCTGGCGCGCGAGCTGGTGGCGCGCTTCGGCGGGCTGCGCGGCCTGCTGCGCGCCGACGAGGCACAGTTCTGCGCCGCCAAAGGCCTGGGCCAGGCCAAGTTCGTGCAGCTCCAGGCGGTGTTGGAGATCGCCCGCCGCCATCTGGCCGAGACCCTGGACCAGCCGGCCGGGCTGCGCGATCCCGGGCAGGCCCGCAGCTACCTGCGGGCGCGCCTGCGCGATCTTGACCACGAGGTGTTCGCCGCCCTGTTCCTGGACACCCAGCACCGGGTGCTCGGCTTCGAAGTGCTGGCCCGCGGCACCCTCAACGCGGCCAGCGTTTACCCGCGCGAGGTGGTCAAGGCCGCCTTGCGGCACAATGCCGGCGCCCTGATTTTCGCCCACAACCACCCCTCCGGGGTGGCCGAACCGAGCGAGGCCGACCGCAGCCTGACCCGCCGGCTCAAGGACGCCCTGGCCCTGGTGGACATCCGCACCCTGGATCACTTCGTCGTCGGGGAGGGGGAGCCGGTGTCGTTTGCGGAACGGGGCTGGCTGTAGGGGCGCTGCGCGCCCCTGCCGTGAGGTCGGCGGCTGCGCCGCCTGTGAGGAGTGAGGCCGCGCCTTCGGCGCTGTGAGGGGACAAGCGTTTCTCCTCACAGGAGCGCGCAGCGCTCCGACCTCACCGCCTCACAGCCCGCGTAGCGGGCGACCTCACTGCCGGGCGCGCCGGACCGGCTTGCTTCCCGGCGGGTCTGCCGCTATCATCTGCCCCCTTTCGCGAAGAGCCTTGCGGGTTTCCCATGTCCAGAGTCTGCCAAGTTACCGGCAAGAAGCCGATCGTCGGCAACACGGTGTCGCATGCCAACAACAAGCGCCGCCGCCGCTTCCTGCCCAACCTGCACACGCACCGCTTCTGGCTGGAGTCGGAGAAGCGCTTCGTCAGCCTGCGCGTGTCCTGCAACGGTATGCGCATTATCGACAAGAAGGGCCTCGAGGCCGTGGTGGCCGAGATGCGCGCCCGCGGTGAAAAGGTCTAACTCCCATGGCTAAGAAGAAAGAACGCGAGAAGATCAAGCTGGTGTCCACCGCCGACACCGGGTTCTACTACACCACCACCAAGAACAAGAAGAACACCCCGGACAAGTTCGAGTTCAAGAAGTACGACCCGGTCGTGCGCAAGCACGTGGTGTTCAAGGAAGCCAAGATCAAGTAAGCCGCCGCTGGTTTGTGGCGCTGCACAAAGCCCGCCCTCGGCGGGTTTTTTGCTTTGGCACAAAACAGACTATTGATACACCCGAGGCATAGTCCCCAAATATTCATTGCCGGGGAGTACCCTTGGCTTCCGATTTTCCGAGGACGGAGCTTCTTTGAGCGAACCGATGGAATCCGGCCACTCCTTGCAGGACAGCCTGGCGCAGGCGTTGATCGACGCCGGCGCGCTGTTCCACAGCCGCGGCTGGGTGCCTGCAACCGGCGGAAACTTTTCGGCGCGACTGGCGTCTGACCGTGTGCTGATTACGGCGTCAGGTGTGCACAAGGGCGAACTGGGCCGGAACGACTTCCTGGTGGCCGGCCTCGACGGGCGGCCGCTGGAAGCCGGCCGCAAGTCCTCCTACGAGACCGGGCTGCACATGCAGCTCTATCGTTTCGATCCGTCCATCGGTGCAGTGCTGCATGTGCACACGGTGGCGAATACCGTTTTGTCGCGCCGGATGGATAAAATCGTACTGTCCGGCTACGAATTGCTGAAGCTGTTGCCGGGCGCTCCCGACCCCGCGGAGAGGGTGGAGATCCCGGTATTTGGGAACGACCAGGACATCGCGCGTTTGAGCGCCCGGGTCGATGCCCATATGAAGGAGGAGAAAACGGTACCGGCGTACCTGATCGCCGGCCACGGGCTGTATGCCTGGGGCAATAACGTGGCGCAGGCGCGGCATCGCGTCGAAGCGCTGGAATTCATGTTGGAATGCGAGTTACAGAGCGGGAGGTTGCAATGAGTGAATTGCGTGTTTACGAAGAGTCCGGCAAGCCGGTCGCCACGCACCAGAGTTTCGAGGACATCCGCGCCGTCCTGGAAAAGGTCGGCGTGCAGTTCGAACGCTGGGAGGCGGGCCGTCACCTCGACGCCCAGGCCACCCAGGACGAGGTGATTGAAGCCTACCGCACCTCGGTCAACCGCCTGATGAACCAGTACGGCTTCAAGTCGGTGGACGTCATCAGCATGCAGCCCGACAACGCGCAGAAGGAAGCGCTGCGCCAGAAGTTCCTCAGCGAGCACACCCACGACGAGTTCGAGGTGCGCTTTTTTGTCGACGGCGAGGCGCTGTTCTACATCCGCGACGGCGGCAAGATTTACGGCGTGCTGTGCTGCAAGGGCGACCTGATCTCGGTGCCGGCGATGGTGCGCCACTGGTTCGACATGGGCCCGTCGCCCCTGTTCAAGTGCATCCGCCTGTTCACCACCCCCGAGGGCTGGGTGGCGAACTACACCGGCGACAAGATCGCCGAGCGTTTCCCGCGGCTGGAAGAGCCGCACTACCGGCTGCCGCAAGCGGCCTGACAGTGAGGTCGCAACCCCGGCCTGGGCCGGGGTTGCTGTGAGGAGTGAGGTCGGAGCGCTTGCGCTCCTGTGAGGTGCGACAGCAGGCCTCGCTTGTCTCCTTTACAGCGAGCGCTGCGAGCGACCTCACTCCTCACAGGGCGCGAAGCGCCAGACCTCACGTCCAATGATGAAAGCCATCGTTACCGACATCGAGGGCACCACCTCCTCGATCGACTTCGTGCACAAATCGCTGTTTCCGTACGCCAAGGCGCACATGCGTGCGTTCCTGCGGCGACACGCGGGAGAGCCCGCGGTCGCGGCGCAGATCGCCGAGACGGCGAAGCTGGAAGGCCGGGCGCTCGACAGCGAAGCGGCCGCCGACGTGCTGGAACGCTGGATCGACGAGGACCGCAAGCTCACGCCGCTGAAGGCACTGCAGGGCATGATCTGGGCCCAGGGCTATGCCGCCGGCGAGCTGAAGGGGCATGTCTACCCTGACACCCCGGTATGGTTGCGGCGCTGGCACGGCGAGGGCAAGCGCCTGTACATCTACTCGTCCGGCTCGGTGGAGGCGCAGAAGCTGATTTTCGGCCACTCCGACGCCGGTGACCTCACGCCGCTGTTCTCGGGCTACTTCGACACCCGCATCGGCGGCAAGCGCGAGGCCGATTCCTACCGGGCCATCCTCAAGGAGCTGGCGCTGCCGGGCGAGCAGGTGTTGTTCCTGTCCGATGTGGGCGAGGAGCTGGACGCGGCGCGGATCGCCGGCATGCACACTTGCCAGCTTCTGCGCGACGACAAGGCCAGGCCCGCGCCGCAGCATCCGCAGGCGCGCGATTTTGCGGAAGTAAAGCTGGTTTAAGCCCCCCTCAGCGCCTCGTCGCGGTCAGCGCGAACACCCGGTGCGGGATGCGCAGTGGCTCCTCCGGGAAGCCGCGCGCCAGCATTTCCGCATGTTCCTGGTCGAACAGCACCACCCGTTCCGGCGGCAGGCTTGCCGCCACGCCGGCGGAGGCGCGGATGCGGCCGCGCCAGCTTTCGCGGCTGTAGGTCACGGTTTCGTCGTAGGAGAACGATTCCAGGTCGTCGAACCCGGCCTGCCGCAGGTCGCCGAACCAGCGTGGGTAGATGCCGGTGCCGCCGGCCAGGTGCCAGGCCGGGTTGTGCTTGAGGATCAGCGCCTCGGTGGCGGCGACCACGTTGCCGGGCAGGGGCAGCCAGTCGAAATGGGCGATCAGCACCTGGCCGCCGCGCCGCAGCAGGCGGCGCACCTCGGCGGCGGCGCGCGGGCGGTCGAACCAGTGCCAGCACTGGCCGGCGCTGACCAGGTCGAACTGGCCGTCGCCGAAGCCGGTCGCCTCGGCGCGGGCCACGCGGTACTCGATCTGCAGGTCCTCGGCGCGGTCCAGGGCGCGCGCCTGCTCCAGCAACTGCGGCGCGATGTCCAGGCCGGTCACCAGGCTGCCGGCGCGGGCGAAGCCGCGGGCCAGCGAACCGGTGCCGGTGCCGAGGTCAAGCACGCGTTGCCCCGGGATGCCTACGCCGCGCTCGCGCAGGCGCGCGAACAGCGAGCGTGGAAAGCCGGCGCGGTGGCGGGCGTAGTCGCCCGCGGTGCGGCCGAAATCGGTGCCTGAATCGGTGGGATGCTGCGCCGTTACCGTTGCATCCATGGCCACCTCCGTCTGACGGTCCCGTGCCCGTGCATGGCCGGCATGCAACGGCGGTAGTGCATTTCTCCTTACGGCGTGCACATCCTCTAAGGAAATTCTGATCAATCGTCACCCGGCGAAAGCCGGGGTCCAGGGGCCGACAGCGCCGCGCTGAATTCCCTGGATTCCGGCTTGCGCCGGAATGACGATTGCGAATTGATCAGACCTTCTCTAGATCTTCGACCCCCCGTTCCAGCACCAGTGCCAGGGCTCGTAAAGATACCCGTAACGGTTGCCGCGTGGGAAGGACAGGCCGAAGCCGAAGCGGGCGGCATGTTCGACCAGCCAGCGGAAGGCCGGCGTGCTGTCGAATTCCTCTTCCAGCGCCGGGATGTCGCGCGCGCCGATGTCCACGGCGCGGCCGCTGTGATGCTCGCTGCAGCCGGGCGGAGCGTTGACCGTCAGTACCTCGGCGATGTCGCGCCCCCGCGCCAGCTTGCCGCGGATCAGGGCGAGCTGGAAATCGAAGCTGCGGAACGCCGACAGCAGCAGCAGCTCGATGCCGTCGGCGGTGGCGGCCTGGCACATCGCCCCCCAGGCGGCGGCGGCGCGCGGGGCCAGGAACTTGTCGCGGCCGTCGGTGCCCAGGCCGACGCACTGCAGCTGCCGCGCATCGGCGAACAGCGGCAGGCCGCGCCGCTCCGCCACGGTGGGATCCGCGCCCAGCTCGAGCAGCGCGGCGCGCACGCGCTGGCGCAGCTCCCTGCCCGGCGCGGCGCTCACTTCAGGCCGCCCGCAGCTTGCCGCGCCAGCCGTAGGCCGGCTCGCCGATGACGATGAAGCCTGGGTTGAGCAGGTCGGCCTTCTGGTTGTAGCGCAGCGGAGCCCAGTCCGGCAGGGTGCAGACCTCGGCGCCGGCCTGTTCCGCCACGCAATGGCCGGCGGCGGTGTCCCACTCCGAGGTTGGGCCGGTGCGCGGATACAGGTCGGCGGAGCCCTCCGCGATGAGGCAGAACTTGAGCGAGCTGCCGCGGCTCAAGGCGTCGTGCGGCGGGGCGTGGGCCAGGAACTCGTCGAGCGCGGCGTCGCGGTGCGACTTGCTTACCACCAGCACCGGCCGCTCGGCGGTGCGCCGGGTGTGGATCGGCTGGCGTTCGCCGCCGCGGATGCGGAAGGCGCCGATGCCGCGTGCCGCCAGGTAGGTGATGCCGTGCACGGGCGCGTGCACCACCCCCAGGATCGGCGCGCCGTCCTCGATCAGCGCGATGTTGACGGTGAATTCGCCGTTGCGCCGAATGAACTCCTTGGTGCCGTCCAGCGGATCGACCAGCCAGTAACGGTGCCAGCCGCGCCGCGTCTCGTAGGGAATGTCGGCCGACTCCTCCGACAGGCAGGGCAAGGCCGGCGACAGGCGCTCGAGGTTGCGCAGGATGCAATGGTGGGCGGCGAGATCCGCCTGGGTCAGCGGCGACTGGTCGTCCTTGTGGGTGACCGTGATGTCGGAGCCGTACACTTCGAGGATGGCGCCACCGGCTTCTCCGGCGATGCGCACGCAGTCTTCAAGCAGCGGGGCGAGGTTCATGAACGGGATCGAGGCGATGAGGGGATATCATAACGACATGGACTCCACACCCGCCGCATCCCTCGACTGGACGAGAGTCGAACACGTGCTGCTCGACATGGACGGCACCGTGCTGGATCTGGCCTTCGACAGCCATTTCTGGACCGAACTGGTGCCCGTGCACTATGCCCGCCTGCACGGACTCACCCTGCAACAGGCGCAGGAACGGCTGGCGCCGTTTTTCAGCGGACTGCAGGGGCGGCTGGAATGGTATTGCCTCGACCACTGGAGCGAGCTCACCGGCCTGGACCTGGCCGCGCTCAAGGCCGCTGCGCGCGCGCGCATCGCGCCGCTGCCGGGTAGCGAGGCATTCCTGCGCGCGGTGCGCGACAGCGGGCGCAGTCTGTGGCTGGTCACCAACGCCCATCGCGACAGCTGGCGGTTGAAGATGGAACACACGGGCCTGGGTCCGCGGTTCGACCTCATCCTGTGCGCGCATGACTTCGGCGTGCCCAAGGAGGACCCGCGCTTCTGGCCGGCGCTGCGTCAGCAGCACGATTTCGATCCGCGGCGCGCGCTGTTCGTCGACGACAGCCTGCCGGTGCTGCGCGCAGCGCGCGATTACGGCTTCGGCGCGCTGCGGGCGATCCGCCACCCTGATTCCTCGCAGCCCAGGCGCGAGATCGAGGAGTTCGCGGCGGTCGACCGGCTGGAGCAGCTGCTGCCGATCGGGTGAAGGGCCCTAGCCGGGGTACTGCGAGAGCAGTCCGCAAATGAACGCAAATGAACGCAAATGGAGAACCATTCAAGATTCTATTTACGTTTATTTGCGTCCATTTGCGGACTGACGATTTTTTCTAGGCCCGCGGCCGCGCCGGCCGGTGCGGGCCGCCGCCGCCACTGCGGCCACGCTGGGGTCGCCGCCCGCCGTCACCACCGCCTCCGCCTCCGCCACCGTGACGATGGCGCGGGCCGCGCTCGCGGCGCAGCGACGGCGGCTCCACGTAGTCGGCGGCGCGCAGCTCGTCGGTATTGGGCAGCTGCGGGATGCGCATGCCGATCATTTTCTCGATGTCGGGCAGCGAGTAGACGTAGGTCTCGCAGCACAGCGAGATGGCGTCGCCCGAGGCGCCGGCGCGCGCGGTGCGGCCGATGCGGTGGACGTAGTCCTCGGCATCCTGCGGCAGGTCGTAGTTGATGACGTGGGTCACGTCCGGGATGTGCAGGCCGCGCGCGGCGACGTCGGTCGCCACCAGCACCGGCAGCTTGCCCAGCTTGAACTCGCTGAGCAGCCGCTCGCGCTTGTTCTGCGGCACATCGCCGGACAGCACCCCGCCCTCGTAGCCGTTGGCCTTCAGCGCCGCCTCCACTTCCTCCGACACGCGCTTGGTGTTGACGAACACCAGCGTGCGGGTCATCGAGGCATGGTGGGCGTAGTGGCGCAACAGGCCCACCAGCAGCGGCAGCTTGTCGTCGTTGGCGACGTGGATCAGCGACTGCCGCACGCGTTCGGCGGTGACCTGCTCCGGTTCGATCTCGATCCGGGTGGGGTTGTTCATGTGCTCGTAGGCCAGCTCCAGCACACGGTGGGACAGGGTGGCCGAGAACAGGTAGTTCTGCCGCGCGCCCGGCTTGGGCATGCGCCGCAGCAGGTAGCGGATGTCGGCGATGAAGCCGAGGTCGAACATGCGGTCGGCCTCGTCCAGCACCACCACCTCGACGCTCTTCAGGACGTAGACGCCCTGCTTGAAGTAGTCGATCAGCCGGCCGGGTGTCCCGATCAGGATATCCACCCCGGCTGCGATGGTCTGCCGTTGCGACTCGTAGCCGGTGCCGCCGTAGACCACCGCCATGCGCAGGCCGGTATGCGCGCCAAGCTGCACCGCGTCGTTGTAGATCTGCAGCGCCAGCTCGCGCGTAGGTGCCAGCATGTAGGCGCGCGGCTGGCCGTCGGCCCCGACCCGCGGCTGGGTCAGCAGCTGGTGCATGGTGGCGAGCAGGAACGCGGCGGTCTTGCCGGTGCCGGTCTGGGCCTGCCCGGCCAGATCCTGTCCCTGCAAGGCCAGGGGCAGAGTCGCCGCCTGAATCGGGGTGCAGTGGGTATATCCCAATGCGGCCAAGCCGGATTGCAGGGCAGGGTGGAGGGGCAGGCTATCGAACGAAACCTCGCTCAAATGCTGCGGTCGTATACTTTGTGGAGCGTCGATGCCCTCGGAGGCTTGCATTTGCTCTGAAGTTGGATTGAAATAGGCCTAATCAAAACGGCTGCCGCGCGATCCGAGACACGAATAGCGCGTGCACACAGCCGGACGCGGAAATTCTTCCAGTATCTTAAATCAGATCATCACGGAACGCGCATTGGATTGCCGCGCGTCCGCCCCACTCTCGGCGGCATGCGGTACGCCGCCGCCCCTTTGGAAGCCCAATCGGCCCCCACTGGATTCAAAAATAGAGCTTGACCGGAGATTGAAATGAGTGAACACATCTCGCCCGTAACGGACGCCTCGTTCGACCAGGACGTGCTGAAGTCGGCCGTCCCCGTACTCGTGGACTTCTGGGCGGAGTGGTGCGGCCCCTGCCGGATGATCGCCCCTGTGCTGGAGCAGATCGCTGCCGAATCGGTCGGCAAGTTGAAGGTAGTCAAGCTGAACGTCGACGAAAATCCGCTAACACCGCCTAAGTTCTCGATTCGCGGCATCCCCACCCTGATCCTTTTCAAGAACGGCCAGGTCGCTGCCACCCAGGTCGGCGCCGTGCACAAGGCACAGCTCGCCGCCTTCGTGCAGCCGCACCTGGCCGCGGCCTAACCACGCTTCACCCTGTACGAACTTCATGATCAAGCATCGTCGCCGCCCGCAGTATTCCAATGGCCACAACGCCGGCCAGAACACCGGCCAGAACAACGGAAACGTCGGGAACGCCAACGGCAACTACATCGGCAATAGCCGTCCGCCCGTCGACCTCGACGAGGAACTTGCCGAGCAGCAGGCCGAGGCCGACGCCCTGGCGGCGTCCGCCCCGCGGCGGCGCGATGCGGGTGACGACGGCCCCGCCGGTGACGACGAGGAAACCGCCGCGGGCGGTGGCGAGCAGCGCCAGCAGGAGCCGCCGAAGACGCTCCACATCGCCGAGCTCAAGCGCAAGACCGCCGCCGAGCTGCTGGAGACGGCGGAGTCGATGGGCCTGGAGAACATCGCGCGCGCCCGCAAGCAGGACGTGGTGTTCCAGCTGCTGCGCGCCGCCGCCCGCCGCGGCGACCACATCTTCGCCGAGGGCGTGCTGGAGATCATGTCGGACGGCTACGGCTTCCTGCGCGGCCCGGACAGTTCCTACTTGGCCGGCCCGGACGACGTCTACATCTCGCCCAGCCAGATCCGGCGCTTCGCGCTGCGCACCGGTGACACCATCGCCGGCCGCATCCGCCCGCCCAAGGACAACGAGCGCTACTTCGCCCTGCTCAAGGTCGACACCATCAACTACGAGCCGCCCGAAGTCAGCAAGAAGAAGGTCAACTTCGAGAACCTGACGCCGCTGTTCGCCGACGAGCGCTTCGTGATGGAGCGCGGCAACGGCACCACCGAGGACATCACCGCCCGCGTGATCGACATCGTGGCGCCCTTCGGCAAGGGCCAGCGCGGCCTGATCGTGTCGCCGCCCAAGGCCGGCAAGACCATGCTGATGCAGAACATCGCGCAGTCGCTGGCCGCCAACTACCCGGACGTGTACCTGATCGTGCTGCTCATCGACGAGCGCCCGGAGGAAGTCACCGACATGCAGCGCACCGTGCGCGGCGAGGTGATCAGCAGTACCTTCGACGAGCCGGCCACCCGCCACGTGCAGGTCGCCGAAATGGTGATCGAGAAGGCCAAGCGCCTGGTCGAACACAAGCGCGACGTGGTGATCCTGCTCGACTCCATCACCCGCCTGGCGCGCGCCTACAACACCGTGGCGCCGTCCTCGGGCAAGGTGCTCACCGGCGGTGTCGACGCCAACGCCCTGCAGAAGCCCAAGCGCTTCTTCGGCGCCGCGCGCAACATCGAGGAAGGCGGCTCGCTCACCATCATCGCCACCGCCCTGGTCGACACCGGCTCGAAGATGGATGAAGTCATCTACGAGGAGTTCAAGGGCACCGGCAACATGGAGCTGCACCTGGAGCGCCGCATCGCCGAGAAGCGCGTGTTCCCCGCCATCAACATCAACCGTTCCGGCACCCGCAAGGAAGAGCTGATGCTGGAGCCGAACGAGCTGCAGAAGGTGTGGATCCTGCGCAAGCTGCTGCACCAGATGGACGAGCTGGCGGCGATGGAGCTGCTGTTCGACCGCATGCGCGGCACCAAGACCAACGCCGAGTTCTTCGATTCAATGAAGCGCAATTGACCGCTTCTTGGTAGAGAAGACTAGCCCGGATGGAACGTGGTGGAATCCGGGATGCCGTGCCAAAGCCCCGGATTCCGTTTCACTCCATCCGGGCTACGTGCGGTCGCCGGCTCACGGCTCGTCAGCCGTCCTGGATCCCGGCGATTACGCGCCGCAGCGCCGCGTAACCTTCCACCAGCCGCGGCCCCGGCCGGCCCAGCCATGCCTCGGTGATCGGCACGATGCGCTGGTGCCGCACGGCGGGAACCGCTTCCCAGCCGGCTCTGCGTTTCACGATGTCGGCCCGGTAGTTTTCCTGCTTTACCCCGCACCAGGACATCACGACCGCCTCGGGCGCCGCCGCCAGTACCTGCGCATCGTCCAGCGGCAGGCTCTTGGCGTCGACGCCGCGCCAGGGATTGGTGCCGCCGGCCAGCTCGATCAGGTCGCTCACCCAGGACTGCCGCGCCGGCGCGATCACCGGCTTGGGCCACCATTCGACCAGTACGGCCGGTCGGCGGGCGCGCTTCACCGGCGGCATCGCCGCGCGCATCAGGTCCACCAGCCGGTTGCCGCGCCCGGGCACACCGATGGCTTCGGCGATGCGTCGGATGTCGCCGTAGACGTCCTCCAGGCTGCGCGGATCGCACACCAGCGTGCGCAGCCCGGCGTCCTGCAACTCGGCGACGATGCGCTCGTGGCCGGGGACGGTGAGCGAGGTCAGCACCAGGTCCGGGCGCAAAGCGATCACGCCGGCCGTGTCCAGGTCCAGGTCGCGGCCGAGCTTGGGCAGGCGCTGCGCCGCTTCCGCCGGATGGTCGGAGTCGGTATCGATGCCCACCAGCAGATCGGCGCAGTCCAGCGCGCAGACAATCTCGGTGTTGGAGCAGGTGTGGGAGAACAGTCTCATGATGGGAGTAGAATAGGCGCGGGAGCCGGCCAGACAACCGCTGCCGCGCGCGTCCCAAAACGCGTGCGGGGGAGGAAAGTCCGGGCTCCGCAGGGCAGTGTGCCAGTTAACGGCTGGGCGGCGCGAGCCGACGGAAAGTGCCACAGAGAACGAACCGCCTAAGTCCGCAGCCGCGGGCCGGCAAGGGTGAAAAGGTGCGGTAAGAGCGCACCGCGTCCCTGGCAACAGGGGCGGCACGGAAAACCCCACACGGAGCAAGGCCAAATAGGGAAGGTGGGCTGAGGGCCGAAACGCCCTGGCCCGACGCGCGGCCCGCGCGCCTTCCGGGTAGGCTGCTGGAGGTGCCGGGTGACCGGCGCCCTAGAGGAATGGTTGTCGCGGCGGCGTGCGCGTCGTCGAACAGAACCCGGCTTATCGGCCGACTCCCACTTGAATTCATGCGGCGCCGGACCTGCCGGCGCCGGGAAACGTGCAAATCGGATCTCCTTTCCACCCGGCCCCACACTGCACCATCCAGGGCTGTGGTGCGCCTGCGGAATGCGCTTGGTCGGGCGTATGCTACCGTCCAGCGGCCCCAATGAGAGGTATTTTACGTTCGCCCGCCGCAACGCCGGCCTTTCATTAAATTTCACTTGAATAAGTGCGCGTAAGTAACTGTTTTCTCGTAATTGTATTGTGACAAGAGTTCTGGCCTAAGCCCTTGTCCCGACAGGAAATAATTCTTGCTAGGTGGTTTTTTCTGGATTATAGTGGGGGCTGAGGGAGTCCAGTGGTGGTAGCAACGGACGATGCTGTCGGGCTCCCGTAGGCGATCAGGGCTCCGCGGCGCGCATGTCCCAGTTTTCCGGCACCAACCAGCTGACGATGGACGACAAGGGACGTCTGGCAATCCCTGCGCGCCTGCGCACCCAGATCGGCGACGAGTACGGCAAGGCGATCGTCATGACCCTCGGCCCGGAGTGCATCGAGGTCTATCCGGTGCCGGTGTTCCGCCGCAAGGCCGAGGCCATCCCCAAGATGCAGGACCGCGAAAAGCGCACCCTGATGCTGCGCCTGTTCGTCGGCTACGCGGTGGAATGCGAGCCCGATGCGCAGGGCCGCGTGCTGGTGCCACCGGCGCTGCGCGAGCGCAAGCTGCAGGCCAATGACGTCGTGCTGGTCGGGCAGCTCGATCACTTCGAGCTGTGGACGGAGGCGGAGTGGAACAGCGCCACCGTGGCATCGCAGCCCAGTTACGCCGACGCCTATGCGGCGCTCAACCTGTGATGGGGTGGCGCCATGCCGAACGTGATGCCCGCCGCATCGATAGGGCGGGCCACTAGCCGGATGCAAACTCACCGGCCAGTGATGCTCGAAGAAGCCCTGGCCGGACTGGCAGTCCGTCCCGGCGGAATTTACGTGGACGGCACTTTCGGCCGCGGCGGCCACAGCGGCGCCATCCTGCAGACGCTGGCCGGCAGCGGCATGCTGCACGCCCTCGATCGTGATCCCGAAGCCTGCGCCGAGGCCTGGAAGCGTTTCGGTGGCCTGCCCAACTTCCGCATCCACGCGCGCAACTTCGCCGAGCTGGGCGCGCTGGCGGCCGAGCTGGACCTGACCGGGCGCGTCGACGGCGTGCTGCTCGACCTGGGCGTGTCGAGCCCGCAGCTCGACGACTCCGCCCGCGGCTTCAGCTTCGGCCAGGACGGTCCCCTCGACATGCGCATGGACCCGCGCAGCGGCGAATCCGCGGCGCAGTGGCTGGCGCGCGCCCGCGAGGAGGAGATCGCCGACGTGCTGTGGCGCTACGGCGAGGAGCGCAACAGCCGGCGCATCGCGCGCCGCATCGTCGACACCCGCGCCGCCGCCCCGCTCACCACCACGGCGCAGCTGGCGGCGCTGATCGCTGCGGTGCCGGGTCCGCGCAGCCGCAACATCCACCCGGCCACGCGCAGCTTCCAGGCCATCCGCATCTTTATCAACGGCGAGCTGCAGGCGCTGGAAGCCGCGCTGGCCGCTGCGCCGACGGTGCTCGGGCCGGGCGGCCGCCTGGCCGTGATCAGCTTTCATTCACTGGAAGACCGCATCGTCAAACGCTTCATGCGGGAGGCGGCAGGCGGCAGGCGGGAGGCGTCGGACCCGTTCGCTCCCGCGCCTCCCGTCTCCCGTCTTCCGCCTCTCAAGCGCGTTGCACGCGTCTTCCCCGGCGAGGCGGAGATTGCAGCAAACCCGCGCGCCCGCAGCGCGGTGTTGCGCATCGCGGAGCGCGCGGCATGAGCGCCACCGGCAACAACCAGGGCGGCGGCACGCTGTTCCCGCTGGCGATGGCGCTGCTGACACTGATATCGGCAGTGGCGGTGGTGCAGATCAAGCAGCACAACCGCAACCTGGTGTCGCAGCTCGATGGCATGCGCCAGGAGCGCGAGCGGTTGCAGCTGGAGTGGGCGCAGCTCCAGCTGGAGCAGGCCACGCTGGCGCAGCATGGGCGCGTCGACGAGCTGGCGCGCAGCCAGTTCGGCATGGTCGACCCGCTCGACTACCAGATCGTCCAGGACGCTGCGGAGCCGGCGCGATGAGGGCCGCGTTCAAGCTGCGTCCGGAGCAGCCCGGCGGCTGGCGGCGCCAGGCGTCGCTCGGTTTGATGGCGGCGTTCGCGGCCGCGGTACTGGCGCGCGCCTTTTATCTGCAGGTGATGGAGAAGGACTTCCTCACCCGCGAGGGCAACAAGCGGCAGGTGCGCACCGTGGTGCTGCAGGCCGACCGCGGCGCGGTGCGCGACCGCGACGGCGCGCCGCTGGCCCTGTCGGCCCCGGTGGACTCGATCTGGGTGATCCCTTCCGACCTGCTCGACGCGCCGCCCTACGTGACGGCGATGGCGCGGCTGCTGCAGACTTCGCCGGGCCAGTTCGAGGGCTTCCTGCGCGAACGCTCGGACCGGCAGTTCGTCTACCTCAAGCGGCAGATCGATCCCGACGAGGCCAGGCGCTTCATGGCGCTGGGCGCCCCCGGCGTGTTCTCGCAGCGCGAATACCGCCGTTTCTACCCGGCGGGCGAGGTGGCGGCGCACGTGGTCGGCTTCTGCGACATCGACGGCAAGGGCCAGGAAGGTATCGAGGCTTCTCAGGACGCCGCCCTGCGCGGCACCTCCGGCTCGCGTCGCGTGATCCGCGACCGCGCCGGCCACGTCATCGAGGACACCGACGACTACACCGAAGCGCAGCCCGGCCACGACGTCAACCTGACCCTCGACCTGCGCCTGCAGTACCTGGCCTACCGCGAGCTGAAGAGCGCGGTGGAGCAGAACTCGGCGAAGGGTGGCCTGATCGTGGTGGCGGACGCGCGCGACGGCGACATCCTGGCGCTGGCCAGCCAGCCCGGCTACAACCCCAACCGCCCCGACGACCGCGACTCCAGCGGGCTGCGCGACCGCGCGGTGGTGGACAGCTTCGAGCCCGGTTCGTCGATCAAGCCGCTGCTGATCTCGCAGGCCCTGGAGACGCATGCCGTCAGCCCCGACATCCGCATCGACACCGGCGCCGGGCTGTTCAAGGTCGGCGCGCTCACCGTGCACGACGTGCACCCCGAGGGCGAGATCGACCTGGGCCTGCTGCTGGCCAAGTCCAGCAACGTCGGCGCCGCCAAGGTCGGCCTGATCATGGGCGCCGAATCGGTGTGGAGCGGTTACCAGAAGTTCGGCATCGGCGAGGCGGTCGGCTCCGGACTGCCCGGCGAGGCGCCGGGCGTGCTGCGGCGCTACACCGAGTGGGGCCAGATCGCCACCGCCACGGCGTCCTACGGCTACGGCCTCACCGTCAACGCGTTGCAGCTGGTGCGCGCCTATTGCGCCATCGCCAACGACGGCCTCATGCCGCAGCTGTCGATCCTGAAGCGCGACCGCGTCATCCCGGCGCAGCGCGTGATCTCGGCCCAGACCGCCCGCGCCGTGCGCGGCCTGCTGGAAGGCGTGGTGGCCCGCGGCGGCACCGCCGCGCGCGCCGCGGTGGCGGGTTATCGCGTCGCCGGCAAGACCGGCACGGTGCGCAAGAATGCCAACGGCAGCTACGTCGAAGGGCATCACCAGGCGGTGTTCATCGGCATGCTGCCGGCCGAGCACCCGCGCCTGGTGAGCCTGATCATGATCGACGACCCGAGCGGCGACGACTACTACGGCGGCGCGGTTTCGGGCCCGGTGTTCGCGCGGGTCATGGCCGGCGCGGCACGCCTGCTGCAGCTGCCGCCCGACCTGCCGCCAGCCAGTCAGCCGTTGCACACCGTGGGCGGTGGCGCGGTGGCGATGGCGTCGCCGCAGGTGCGGCCATGAATGCCGCCCTCGCCATGCGGCCGCTGTCCGCCCTGCTGCAGGGTTACGCCACGGCGTTGCCGGACCTGACGGTGACCGGCGTCGAACTCGACAGCCGCAAGGTCGCCCCTGGCGCCCTGTTCCTCGCCGTGCGCGGCCACAGCCGGCATGGCTTGGCCTTCGCCGGTGAAGCGCTGCAGCGCGGGGCCGGTGCGGTGGCGTGGGAGCCGGACCCCGGCGTGGCGGCGCCGCGCCTGGCGGTGCCGGTAATCGCGGTGGATCACCTGGGCGCGCATGCCGGCGAGATCGCCGCGCGCTTCTGGAACCATCCCAGCCGCGGCCTGTTCACGGTCGGAGTGACCGGCACCGACGGCAAGACCTCGACCGCCCATCTCGTCACGCAGGCGCTGGACCGGCTCGGTGCGCCCTGCGCCTACTTCGGCACGCTCGGCTACGGCCGCCTCGACCGCCTCGCTGTCGCCTCCCATACCACCCCCGATGCGGTGCGCCTGCAGCGCCTGCTGGCCGAGCAGCGCGACGCCGGCATGCGCGCCTGCGCGATGGAGGTGTCCTCGCACGCGCTCGACCAGAGCCGCGTCGGCGGCGTGGAGTTCCGGGTGGCGGCGCTGACCAATGTCGGGCGCGACCATCTCGACTATCACGGCAGCCTGGAAAGCTATGCGGCGGCCAAGCGCCGCCTGTTCGCCTGGCCCGGCCTGCAGGCCGCGGTGCTCAACCGCGACGACGCGCGCGGTGCCGCATGGGCCCGGGATCGTTTGGATGCGGCAGTCACGCTGTACGGGCTGGACGGCGAGCCGCCGGCGGGGCAGCACGTGCTGGGCTTCGACCTCCAGCCGCATGCCGCCGGGCTGGGCTTCACCGTGCGCAGCTCCTGGGGCGAGGCGCGTATCGACAGCCGCCTGCTGGGCCGCTTCAACGCCTACAACCTGCTGGCCGCCCTGGCGGTGCTGCTGCACCACGGCACGCCGCTGCCGGCCGCGGCGGCCGCGCTGTCCGCCTGTGGCACCGTGCCCGGCCGCGCCGAAGGTTTTCGCGTGCCGGGCTCTCCCCTGGTGGTGGTGGACTACGCCCACACACCGCAGGCCCTGGGCCAGATCCTGCAGGCGCTGCGCCCGCACACCGCCGGCCGCCTGTGGTGTGTGTTCGGTTGCGGCGGCGATCGCGACCGCGGCAAGCGTCCGCTGATGGGGCAGGCGGCGGCGCAGCTCGCCGACCGGCTGATCGTCACCGACGACAACCCGCGCAGCGAGGATCCTGCCGCGATCGCGGCGGAGATCCTCACCGGCATTCCCGACGCTGCGCGGCAGCAGCTGACGGTGGAGCACGACCGCGCCCGTGCGATCGAGCGCGCGGTATCGGCCGCGAGCGCGCAGGACGTGGTGCTGGTGGCGGGCAAGGGCCACGAGGACTACCAGCTCTACGGCCAGGAGCGGCGTCGGTTCTCGGACCGCGAGTTCGTCGGCGGGCTGCTCGGCGTGGCCGCCGCGGGGCAACAGCCATGACGGCCGAGGCGTGCATGGAACAGCTGTCGGCGCTGGCGCACCGTGTCGGCGGCACCCTGCTCGGCCGGGACGCGGAATTCACCCGCGTGACCAGCGACACCCGCCAGTTGCAGCCGGGCGATCTGTTCGTCGCCCTGAAGGGCGAGCGCTTCGACGGCCACGACTATGTGCTGCGCGCCGCCAGCCTGGGCGCAGCCGGCGCGCTAGTGTCGCGCGCGGTGGAAGGCACCGTGCCGCAGGTACTGGTGCAGGACACCCTGGACGCGTTGCAGGCCTATGCGCAGAGCTGGCGCGCCGATTTCGAGCTGCCGGTGATCGGCATCACCGGCAGCAGCGGCAAGACCACCACCAAGCAGATGCTGGCGGCGGTGTGCGCCGCGCGTGGCCCGGTGCTGGCCACCGAGGGCAACCTCAACAACCACATCGGCGTGCCCCTCACACTGCTGCGGCTGCGGCCGGGCTATCGCACCGCGGTGATCGAGATGGGCGCCAACCACCTGGGCGAGATCGCGCTGCTGGCCGGCGTCGCGCGGCCGGACATCGCGGTGGTCACGCAGGCCGGCGACGCCCATCTGGAAGGTTTCGGCTCGCGCGAGGGCGTGGCCCGCGGCAAGGGCGAGCTGTACACCGCCCTGGGCGGCCGCGGCGTGGCGGTGATCAACCGCGACGACGCCTACTTCGAACTCTGGCGCGGGTTTGCCGGCAGCGCCCAGGTGCTGAGCTTCGGCCTGTCGCCGCAGGCGGACGTGCGCGCCGAGCACATCCATGGCGTACCCGAGCAGGCGCCCACCGCCACCGCCTTCACGCTGGTGACGCCGCAGGGGAACTGCCGCGTCGAACTGGGGCTGCCCGGCCGCCACAATGTCATGAACGCCCTGGCCGCGGCGGCGGCCGGCCTGGCACTCGGCATCGAGCCGCGCCAGATCGCCGGCGGGCTGGCGCGGGTGCGGCCGGTGGCCGGCCGCCTGAGCTGGATGCACACGGTGCAGGGCGTGCGCCTGCTCGACGACAGCTACAACGCCAACCCCACCAGCCTGCGCGCCGCGCTGGAGCTGCTGGCCGGCCTGCCCGGCAAGCGCTGGCTGGTGCTGGGCGACATGCGCGAGCTGGGCGGCGACGCTGCCGCCCTGCACGAGGAGGCCGGACGCCACGCCCGCGCACTGGGCATCGACCGCATCTACACCGTGGGCGAACTGGCGCAGCACGCCGCGGCAGGCTTCGGCGCCGAGGCGCGGCACTTCGCCGGCATCGACGCCCTGATCGAAACCCTGCGCGACGACCTGTCCGGTACGGCGGCCGGCGAAGCGGCAGTGCTGGTCAAGGGCTCGCGCTCGTCGCGCATGGAGCGGGTGGTAGCCGCGCTCACCGGCCAGGCAGCGGAGGCGCACTGATGCTCTACGCCCTGGCCGAATACCTGCAGCACTACGTCGGCGGCTTCCGCCTGTTCGGCTACCTGTCGGTGCGCGCCATCCTCGGCATCCTCACCGCGCTGGTGTTCTGTTTCGTGTTCGGGCCGCTCATCATCCGGCGCCTGCAGGTGCTCAAGTTCGGCCAGGTGATCCGC
Source organism: Nevskia sp. (assembly GCA_031291075.1). Classification (GTDB taxonomy): domain Bacteria; phylum Pseudomonadota; class Gammaproteobacteria; order Nevskiales; family Nevskiaceae; genus Nevskia. Next base: position 35,547 of record JARLJS010000061.1, read on the forward strand.
CGCGACGGGCCGCAGAGCCATCTGGCCAAGACCGGCACGCCCACCATGGGCGGCGCCATGATCCTCGGCGCCATCGCCATCGCCACCCTGCTGTGGGCCGACCTGAGCAGCCGCTTCGTCTGGTTCGCGCTGTTCGTCACGCTGTCCTTCGGCGCGGTCGGCTTCGCCGACGACTGGCTCAAGATCAAGCACAAGTCGCCCAAGGGCCTGTCGGCGCGCGCCAAGTATTTCTGGCTGTCACTCACCGGGCTGGCCACCTCGGTCGGCATCTACCTCAGCACCCGTTCGCCGGCGGAGACCACGCTGATCCTGCCGATGGTGAAGGAGGTCGGACTGCAGCTCGGCTGGCTGTTCATCCCCTGGAGCTACCTGGTGATCGTCGGCTCCAGCAACGCGGTCAACCTGACTGACGGCCTCGACGGCCTGGCCATCATGCCGACCGTGCTGGTGGCTTCGGCGCTGGCCGTGTTCGCCTACACCACCGGCAACGTCAAGTTCGCCAGCTACCTGGGCATTCCCTATGTCTCCGGCGTCGGCGAACTCACCATCTTCTGCACCGCCATCGCCGGCGCCGGCCTGGGTTTCCTGTGGTTCAACGCCTATCCGGCGCAGGTGTTCATGGGCGATGTCGGCGCGCTGGCGCTGGGCGCGGCGCTGGGCGTGGTGGCCGTGCTGGTGCGGCAGGAGATCGTGCTGGCCATCATGGGCGGCGTGTTCGTCGCCGAAACGGTGTCGGTGGCGCTGCAGGTGCTCTACTTCAAGTACAGCGGCGGCAAGCGCATCTTCCGCATGGCGCCGCTGCATCACCACTACGAGCTGAAGGGCTGGCCGGAGCCGAAGATTATCGTGCGCTTCTGGATCATCACGCTGATCCTGGTGCTGATCGGCCTGTCCACCCTGAAGGTGCGCTAACCATGACGGGCACCTACTCGGGCAAGCGCGCTTTGATTGTCGGCCTCGGCAAGTCCGGCGCCGCGGCCGCGCGCTACCTTGCGCGGGCCGGTGCCTCGCTGGAGCTGACCGATTCGCGCGCCGCCCCGGCCGGGCTGGACGAGGCGCGCGCGGCGGCACCGCGGGGCGGCTTCCACCTCGGCGGCTTCGAGGCGCCGCAGCCCTGGTCGCAGTACCAGTTCGCGGTGATCTCGCCCGGCGTGCCGGTGGACGATCCTTTCGTGCAGCAGCTGCGCGACGCCCGGGTGGAGATCCTGGGCGACATCGAGCTGTTCGCGCGGGCGGCGGCGGCGCCGGTGGTCGGCATTACCGGCAGCAACGGCAAGAGCACCGTCACCACCCTGGTGGGCGAGATGGCGCGTGCCGCCGGCCTGCACCCGGGGGTGGGCGGCAACCTCGGCATCCCGGCGCTGGACCTGCTCGATCCGCGCGCGCGACTCTACGTGCTGGAGCTGTCCAGCTTCCAGCTCGAGACCACCGAGTCCCTCAAGCTGGTGGCCGCGACCATCCTCAACGTCTCGCCCGACCATCTCGACCGCCACGGCTCGGTCGAGCGTTACACCGCGGCCAAGGCGCGCATCTATGCCCACGCCCAGACCGCGGTGGTGAACCGCGACGACCGCGCCACCCACACCGGCGCGCACCTGGCGCGCCGCATCGTCAGCTTCGGCCTGGACACCCCCACCGAGGGTCACTACGGGCTGCTCGACCGCGACGGCCAGCCGTGGCTGGCCTGCGGCGCCGACGCGCTGCTGCCGTTGTCCGCGCTCAGGATCCAGGGGCTGCACAACGCCGCCAATGCGCTGGCCGCACTGGCCCTGGCCGACGCCGCGGCGATTCCGCGCGCTGCCGGCCTGCGGGCGCTGGCGGAATTCAAGGGCCTGCCGCACCGCTGCGAATGGGTGGCGGAAAGCGGCGGCGTGACCTGGATCAACGACTCCAAGGGCACCAACGTGGGTGCCACGCTGGCCGCGCTGCACGGTTTCGCCGGACCGCTGTTGTGGCTCGGCGGCGGCCAGGGCAAGGGGCAGGACTTCACAGCGCTGCGCGGCCCGCTCAAAGAGAAAGCGCGCGCAGCGATCCTGTTCGGCCAGGATGCGGCCCGGATCGAGCGCGACCTCGGCGGCTCGGTACCGGTAACCCGTGTGCCGGACTTGGCGGCGGCGGTCGAAGCCGCGCGCGTGCTGGCCCGGCCCGGCGACCGCGTGCTGCTGTCCCCCGCCTGCGCCAGCCTGGACCAGTTCCGCAACTACGAAGAGCGCGGCAGCTGCTTCGCCGCGCTGGCCACGGAGGCGCGCGCATGAGCGCGCAGGGGCTGTCGCTGAGCCTGCCACGGGCGCGCTACGGCCTGGACGGCACCCTGTGCCTGGCGGTCGCGGTGCTGCTCGGCTGGGGCCTGGTGATGGTGGCCTCGGCCTCGGTGGCGATCGGCGAGAAGATGTCCGGCTCGCCGCTGTATTTCTTCGAGCGCCAGCTGGTGTTCGTGGCGATGGGCTCGGTCGCCGGCGCGATCGCCTTCATGGTGCCGATGAAGAGCTGGGAGAGCAGCGGGCCGCTGCTGCTGGCCTTCGCCTTCTTCCTGCTGGTGCTGGTGCTGATCCCGCACATCGGCGTGCGCGTCAACAGCGCCCGCCGCTGGCTCGACTTCGGCGTGTTCCGCCTGCAGGCCTCGGAGCCGGCGCGGCTGGCCATGATCCTCTATCTCGCGGGCTATATCGTGCGGCGCCAGCAGCGCCTGCAGACCAGCCTGCTGGGGCTGGCGGTGCCGTTCCTGCCGCTGGGCCTGGTCAGCCTGCTGCTGCTGGCCGAGCCGGACTTCGGCGCCACCGCCATCCTGATGGCGGTCGCCATGCTGATGCTGTTCCTCGGCGGCGCGCGCCTGAGCTACCTGGGCGGGCTGTTCGCGGTGGTCGGCACCGTGCTGACCATCCTGGTGCTCACCGCGGCCTACCGCATGAAGCGCCTGATGACCTTCACCGACCCCTGGGCCGACGCCGAGCACGCCGGCTGGCAGCTTACCCAGTCGCTGATCGCGGTGGGCCGCGGCGAATGGTTCGGCGTGGGCCTGGGCAACAGCGTGCAGAAACTGCTCTACCTGCCGGAAATGCACACCGATTTCATCTTCGCCATCCTGGCCGAGGAGTTCGGCCTGCTCGGCGTGGCGGCCCTGCTGGCGCTGTTCGGCGTGATCGTGTGGCGCGGCTTCGTCATCGGCCAGAACGCCGAGCGGCTCGATTGCCGCTTCAAGGCCTATCTCTGCTACGGCCTGTCGAGCTGGCTGGGCCTGCAGGCGATGATCAACATGGCGGTGAACATGGGCATGCTGCCGACCAAGGGTCTGACCCTGCCCCTGGTCAGCTACGGCGGCAGCAGCCTGATCACGGTGTGCGTGGTGCTGGCGCTGATCCTGCGCGTCGATCACGAGAACCGCCTGTTGGAGGCGGGGCACCCCGAGGCGTCACGCACTACCGCCGGCATTCGTGCGAGCCGCGGCGAGCCGCGGCTGGGCTGGTCGAAGCTGAAAAGCCTGGTCGGTCGCGACGCTGGCATCAGGAGGCGGCAGTCATGAAGATCATGATTGCGGCCGGAGGCACCGGCGGCCACGTCTTCCCCGGACTGGCGGTGGCGGAGGTGCTGCGCGCGCGCGGCCACCAGGTGGTGTGGATGGGCACGCCGGACAGCTTCGAGGCGCGCACCGTGCCCCGGCATGGCATCGAGCTGCGTCTGGTGCGGGTCAAGGGACTGCGCGGCAAGGGCGCCTTGAGCTGGCTCGGCGCTCCGCTGCGGCTGCTGCGCGCCCTGCGCGACGCCGTGGCGGTGCTGCGCAGCGAGCGGCCGGACGTGCTGCTCGGCATGGGCGGCTTCGCCGCCGGGCCGGGCGGGCTGGCGGCCTGGCTGACGCGCCGGCCGCTGGTGATCCACGAGCAGAATTCCATCGCCGGGCTGACCAACCGCCTGCTGGCGCACCTGGCGCGGCGGGTGCTGGAAGCCTTTCCGGGCACCTTCGACAAGGCCGAGACGGTGGGCAACCCGGTGCGGCCCGGCTTCGCCGAACTGCCCGACCCGGCGCTGCGCATCACCGGGCACGGCGCGCCGGCGCAAGTGCTGGTGATCGGCGGCAGCCTGGGCGCGCGCGCGCTCAACGAGATGGTGCCGGCCGCGCTGGCCCTGATGCCGGCCCAGGCGCGCCCGCTGGTGCGGCACCAGGGCGGGCGTACCGTGGAGACGGCGCAGCAGGCCTACCTGCGCACGGGCGTGGCGGCGGACGTCACGGCCTTCATCGACGACATGCCGGCCGCTTTCGCCTGGGCCGACCTGGTGATCTGCCGCGCCGGCGCTTCCACCATCGCGGAGCTCGCCGCCGCGGGTTGCGCCGCGCTGCTGGTGCCGTATCCGCACGCGGTGGACGATCACCAGACGCGCAACGCGCAGTACCTGGTCGACGCCGGGGCGGCGCTGCTGGTGCCGGAGGAGATCCTCACGCCGGCCCTGCTGGCGGAAATGCTGACCGGACTGCTGGCCAGGCGCGAGCAGCTCGCGACGATGGCGCAGGCGGCGCGCCGCGCGGCCTGGCCCGGAGCGGTGAACGCGATCGCCGAGGCCTGTCTGGAGGTGGCCGCATGCTGAAGACATCCGGCCAGTCCCAACTCTCCCAGAAGTGGATGCGGCGCGTGCAGCGTATCCACCTGCTGGGCATCGGCGGTTCCGGCATGGCCGGCATCGCCGAGGTGCTGCTCAACCTCGGCTACACCGTGTCGGGCTCCGACCTGAAGGAGAGCGCGGCGACGCGCCGCCTGCAGGGCCTGGGTGCGAAGATCGATTACGGCCACGACGCGGCGCGCGTGCAGGGCGCCGACGTGGTGGTGGTGTCCACCGCGGTGAAGGCCGACAACCCCGAACTGCGCGCGGCGCGCGAGCACCGCGTGCCGGTGGTGCGGCGTGCCGAGATGCTGGCCGAGCTGATGCGCTTCCGCTACGGCGTGGCGATCGCCGGCACCCACGGCAAGACCACCACCACCAGCCTGGTCGCCAGCGTGCTGGCCGAAGGTGGCCTGGACCCCACCTTCGTGGTCGGCGGCCGCCTGAAGAGCGCCGGCGCCAATGCCCGTCTCGGCAGCAGCGCCTACCTCGTCGCCGAGGCCGACGAGAGCGACGCTTCGTTCCTGCACCTGACGCCGATGATCGCGGTGGTCACCAACATCGACGCCGACCACCTGGAAACCTACGGCGGCGACTTCCGCCGCCTGCGCGCCACCTTCGTCGAGTTCCTGCAGCGGCTGCCGTTCTATGGCCTGGCGGTGCTGTGCGCCGACGACCCGGTGGTGCGCGAGATCCTGCCCGACGTCGGCCGTCCGGTGCTGACCTACGGGCTCGACCAGCAGGCCGACCTGCGCGCCGAGGACATCCGCTTCGAAGCCGCCGGGGCGCACTTCACCGCGGTGCTGCCGGACGGCCGGCGCGAGCCGCTGCACCTCAACCTGCCCGGCCGCCACAACGTGCAGAACGCGCTCGCCGCTATCGCCATCGCCCACGAGCTGGGGGTGAGCATGGCGGCGGTGCGCAAGGCCTTTACCGAATTCGAAGGCGTGGGGCGGCGCTGCGAATCCCACGGCGACATCCGCATCGGCCAGGCGCTGCTCCGCGTGGTGGACGACTACGGTCACCACCCGCGCGAGATCGCGGCGACGCTGGCGGCCATGCGCGGCGCCTACCCGGGCCGGCGCCTGGTGGTGGCATTCCAACCACACCGCTACAGCCGCACGCGCGACCTGTTCGACGATTTCTGCGCGGTGCTGTCGGAGGCCGACGCTCTGCTGCTGACCGAAGTCTATGCCGCCGGCGAGGCGCCGCTGCCGGAGGCCGACGGCCGCGCCCTGGCGCGCGGCATCCGCGCCCGCGGCCGGGTCGAGCCGGTGTTCGTCCACAGCGTGGCCGAAATCCCGGAGGCGCTGTCCACCATCGTGCGCGATGGCGACGTGCTGCTGACCCTGGGCGCCGGCGACATCGGGAATCTGCCGAACCTGCTGGTGCAGCAGTTCGGAGGAGCGCAGTCGTGATGGCCGAACCGGGGCTGCCAAAACTGCGCGGCGTGCTGCGGCTCGGCGAGCCGCTGGCGCGGCACACCAGCTGGCGGGTCGGCGGTCCGGCCGACCGCTACTTCGAGCCCGCCGACCGGCAGGACCTGCTCGATTTCGTGAAGCAGTTGCCGCCGCAGGAGCCGGTGCTGTGGCTGGGGCTGGGCAGCAACCTGCTGGTGCGTGACGGCGGCGTGCGCGGCAGCGTGATCTCGCTGCACGGCGCCCTCGACGGGCTGTCGCGCGACAGCGAGACCACGCTGTGGGCCGAGGCCGGCGTGCACTGCGCCCGGCTGGCCAAGTTCGCGCAGCAACGGAGCCTCGCCGGGCTGGGCTTCATGGCCGGCATTCCCGGTACCGTCGGCGGCGCCTTGGCGATGAACGCAGGCGCCTGGGGCGGCGAGACCTGGCGCGAGGTGCTGGAGGCGGAGGTGGTGTTCCGCGACGGCCGCACTGCCTGGCTCGGCCCGGAGCACTTCGGCATTTCCTACCGCACTGTGATCCCGCCGCGCGGCTTCCTCGGCTTCCTCGCCGCCCGCCTGCGGGTGTCGCCGGACGACGGCAGCCACGCCCGCGCCACGCGCGAGTCGCTGGCCAGGCGCAAGGCGACCCAGCCGGTGGGCAGGCCCAGCGCCGGCAGCACCTTCCGCAATCCGCCCGGCGACCACGCCGCGCGGCTGATCGAAAGCTGCGGTCTCAAGGGCCGGCGCATCGGCGGCGCCGAAGTATCGACGTTGCACGCCAATTTCATCCTCACCGACGAAGGCGCCAGTGCGGCCGACGTCGAGAACCTCATTCAACTGGTCCGCAGCACGGTGAAACAGCAGACAGGAGTCGAATTGGAACCCGAGGTAAAAATCGTGGGTGAGCCGGGAGCAAACCCGTGAACCGGCTGAGAGGGAGCTACAAGGACGCGCCGAAGCGCTTGCGTCTCACGTCTCACGTTTCACGTCTCACGGCGGAGGTTCGCAATGCGTAAGCTCACTTCCAACCCCAAGGATTTCGGCCGCGTTGCCGTCCTTATGGGTGGCTGGTCGGCCGAGCGCGAAGTCTCCCTGTGGAGCGGCAAGGGCGTGCTCGAAGCGCTGCTGCGGCGCGGCGTCGACGCCGTCGGCATCGACGCCGACCGCAGCACCATTCTCACCCTTGGCCGGCAGGATTTCGACCGCGCCTTCAACGTGCTGCACGGCACCGGCGGCGAGGACGGCACGGTGCAGGCGGCGCTGGACCTGCAGGGCGTCCCCTACACCGGCAGCGGCGTGCTGGCCTCGGCCCTGGCGATGGACAAGCTGCGCACCAAGCGCATGTGGAAGGCCGAGGGGTTGCCCACCCCCGAATGGATGGTCCTGAAGGATGCCGGCGACGCCGCGAAGGCGGCCGAGGCATTCGGCTACCCCATGTTCGTCAAACCCTCGGAGGAGGGTTCCAGCGTCGGCATCACCAAGGTCAAGACCGCCGCCGACCTCGACGCGGCCTTCCGCGCCGCGTGCGGCGATCAGGGGCCGCGCGCGGTGCTGGCCGAGCGCTATATCGCCGGCGGCGAGTACACCTGCGCCATCCTCGACGGGCAAGCGCTGCCGCTGATCCGCATCGAGCCGGCCGGCGAGTTCTACGACTACCATGCCAAGTACGTCTCCGAGCAGACACGCTATGTCTGCCCGGCCGGCCTCGATCCGCTGCACGAGGCGCAGCTCACGGCAACCTGCAGCCGTGCCTTCGAACTGGTGGGTGCGCGCGGCTGGGGCCGCGTCGACTTCATGCTCGACGCCCAGGGGCAGCCCTGGCTGCTCGAAGTCAACACCGTCCCCGGCATGACCTCGCACAGCCTGGTGCCGATGGCGGCGCGAGCGGCCGGCATGGACTTCGAGTCGCTCTGCTGGGCGGTGCTGGAGACCACTCTGGAGGCCGGCTCGTGAGCGGCGCCGTCACCATGCCGATGGGGGACACGACCGTGCTGCCATGGCTGCGTTTGCTGCCGGCGATCGTTGCCGCCACCCTGCTGGCGGCGGCGGTGTTGCTGAGCCCGGTGTTCAAGCAGGTACTGGACCAGCCGGTGCAGACGCTGCGCGTGGACGGCACCCTGACCCGGCTGCGGCCGCAGCAGATCGCCGCCGCCGCAGCGGTCGAGCCGGGTGCCCTGCTGTTCGATCTTGACCTGGAGGCGGTGCGCAGCCGGGTCGAAGCCCTGCCCTGGGTGGCGCATGCGCGCGTCACCCGCATCTGGCCGGCACGCCTGGCGGTGCGCGTGTGGGAGCGCCAGCCGTACGCGCTGTGGGGCGATAAGAGCCTGGTCGACGACGAGGGGGTGGTGTTCACACCGCTGGCGCGCGACCTGCCCGACGGGTTGCCGCGTCTGGACGGACCTGCCGGCCGTGAAGCGACGGTGATGCGCGACTACCGCGAGCTGGCTGCCGCGCTCGGCAGCGGCGCGTTCGCTCCCAAGGGACTCAAGCTCGACGCGCGCGGTTCCTGGACCCTCTACACCGCCGGCGGCCTGGAGCTGCGCCTCGGCGAGGACGACCCGCGCGACAAGGTGGGTCTCATCCTCGGCACCGTCTCGCGCACCCTGGCGCCGCAGCTCGACCGGGTGAGCTACATCGACCTGCGCTACCGCAATGGCTTTGCCGTTGGTTGGGCCAACGGCAGCAAGGAGCAGTGTAGCGAAGCGCATACCGCGCCGGGCCCGGCGCGGCCGGACTGCGTTGCCAAGAACCCGCTGCCGCCGGCAGTTCCTGTCATGCCCGCAGCTGCGACGGCCGCCGGGGCAACGGAGGGCATCAAGCATGACTAAACGCCAAGCCGCCGAGTACCTGGTCAGCCTGGACGTGGGCACGTCCAAGGTCGCCGCGCTGATCGGCGAGGTGGGCGAGGCGGGCCAGGTGCGCGTGATCGGGCTCGGCACCGCTCCCAGCCGCGGCCTGAAGAAGGGCGTGGTAGTGAACATCGAGGCCACCGTCGAATCGATCCGGCGCGCGGTGGAGGCGGCCGAGCTGATGGCCAATTGCCGCGTGCGCGCCGCTCACGTCGGCATCACCGGCAGCCACATCCGCAGCCTCAATTCGGTCGGCGTGGTGCCGATCCGCCATCGCGAGATCGGCCCGCGCGATGTCGATGCGGTGATCGAAGCGGCCAGCGCGCTGGCCATCCCGGCCGACCAGCAGATCCTCCACGTCATCCCGCAGGAGTTCGTGGTGGACGGCCAGGAGGGCATCCACGATCCGGTGGGCATGAGCGCGGTGCGGCTGGAGGCCAAGGTGCACATGGTTACCGGCACCCTGTCGGCGGCGCAGAACCTCTACAAGTGCGTGGAACGCTGCGGCCTGACGGTGGAGAAGCTGGTGCTGCAGCACCTCGCCTCGGCCGATGCGGTGCTGTCGCCGGACGAGCGCGAGCTCGGCGTGGCGGTGGTCGACATCGGCGGCGGCACCACCGACATCGCGGTGTTCAAGGGCGGCTCGATCCGCCACACCGCGGTGGTGCCGATCGCCGGCGACCTGGTCACCAGCGACGTGGCGGTGGCGTTCCGCACCCCCGGCCAGCACGCCGAGCAGATCAAGCTCAAGTACGGCTGCGCGCTGCCGGAGATGGTGCAGCACGACCCCGGTATCGAGGTGCCCGGGGTCGGCGATACGCCGCCGCGGCGCCTGTCGCGGCAGATGCTGGCCGAGGTGATGCGGCCGCGCTACGAGGAGTTGTTCCGTTACGTGCGCAAGGAGCTGCACCGCGCCGACGTGTACGACCTCATGGCCGGTGGCGTGGTGCTGACCGGAGGCGCCGCGCAGACGCCGGGCATCCTCGAGCTGGCCGAGGAGGTGCTGGACGTGGCGGTGCGGCTCGGGTTGCCGCATCAGGTGGAGGGGATCGAGGAGGTGACGCGCAGCCCGGCCTACGCCACTGGCGTGGGGCTGCTGCTGTTCGCCAGGCAACAAAGGCCGGCCGGCTTCCACCGGTCGGGCACGGCCGGGGTGCAGCACTGGATGGGGCGCATCCAGGGTTGGCTGAAAGGGCATTTTTGAGCGGCGGCGGTTTCGCTTCGGGACTTAAGGCTTTTCGGGATTCGGGTTCGGGCGGTTTTCAAGGTTTGAAGGAGGCTGACATGGCAAACGTGGTACCGGAGATGTTCGAGTTGGTGGACGGCCAATGCAAGCGCGCCGTGATCCGTGTGATCGGCGTGGGCGGCGGTGGCTGCAATACGGTCAACCAGATGGCGGCGGCGGGTATCCAGGGCGTCGAGTTCATTTCCGCCAACACGGACCGGGATCACCTGGAGAAGTGCGTGCCGACGCTGCAGCTGCAGCTTGGCGCCGAGGTGACGCGCGGCCTGGGCGCCGGCTCCAACCCGAAGATCGGGCGCGAGGCGGCGGAGGAGGACCGCGACCGCATCCGCGAGATGCTGGAAGGTACCGACCTGCTGTTCGTCACCGCCGGCATGGGCGGTGGCACCGGCACCGGCGCTGCGCCGGTGATCGCGGAGATCGCGCGCGAGCTGGAGATCCTCACTGTGGCGGTGGTGACCAAGCCGTTCCCGCACGAGGGCAAGAAGCGTATGGCAGTGGCGCTGGACGGCATCCGCGAGCTGCAGCAGCACGTCGACTCGCTGATCCTCATCCCCAACGAGAAGCTGCGCCTGGTGCTGGGGGGCAACGTGACCCTGCTGTCCGGCTTCAAGGCGGCCAACGACGTGCTGCAGAACGCCGTGCAGGGCATCTCCGACCTGATCACCCGGCCGGGCATGATGAACGTGGACTTCGCCGACGTGAAGACGGTGATGGCCAACCGCGGCATGGCGATGATGGGCCTGGGCTCCGCCAGCGGCGAGGACCGCGCCAAGAAGGCGGTGGAGGCGGCGCTGTCCAGCCCGCTGCTCGACGACCTGGAGCTGACCGGCGCGCGCGGCATCCTGGTCAACATCACCTGCGACGAGAGCCTGACCCTGGACGAGCTGGAGCTGGTCAACGAGCGCATCAACGAGATCGCCTCGGCCGAGGTCGACATGAAGTGCGGTACCAGCTTCGATCCGGCCCTGTCGGGCGAGTTGCGGGTGACGGTGGTCGCCACCGGCCTGGAAGGCTCGCGCGCGGCCGTCGCCGCCGCCGCCAAGGCCAAGGAGACGGTGCCGGATCCGCGCCACAAGGCGGCCGGTGTGGTCACGCCGCTGCGCACGCCCTCGGCGTGGCCGCCGCGCGCCCACGAGGTGGAGGTGCCGCCGGTGGGGCGTCATGCCCATGCACGTGCGGCCGTCGCCCCCGGTCTGATGGCCCTGGACTACAACGAAGAGCTGCTGGATATCCCGGCGTTCCTGCGCGCCCAGGCCGACTGAACACGGCGGCGGCGCAGGCGATGCGCCCGGTTCCCCCTGCCGTGGCGGCAGGGTGGGGCGCGGCCGCCCTGCCGCTGCGCGTTGCGCAATGTTAAGGGCGGAGACGGGCCGGGGCCGCGGCATGTTAAAATATCTGTCACAAATCCCGACGGGGCCCGACGGGGTAGGCTGCTTTAAGCATGCGTTCAGCCTGCCGCCGCTAAATTTCCCGCCGCCCGCCCCTCTACAGACCAAGCAACGATGATCCGGCAGCGAACCCTACGCAATCCGATCCGCGCCAGCGGTATCGGTCTGCACAGCGGCCAGAAGGTCTTCATGTCGCTGCTGCCGGCACCGCCGGACAGCGGCATCGTGTTCCGCCGCGTCGACCTCGACCCGATGCGGGAAATCCCGGCCGTGGCCGCGGCGGTCAAGGAAACCACGCTGTCCAGCAACCTGGTGGAAGACGGCGTCAGGGTGGCGACGGTCGAGCACCTGATGTCGGCGCTGGCCGGCCTCGGCATCGACAACTGTGTGGTGGAGCTGTCCGCGCCGGAAGTGCCGATCATGGACGGCAGCGCGGCCCCGTTCGTGTTCCTGATCCAGTCGTCCGGCATCCGTGAACAGGACGCGCCGAAGCGCTTCCTGCGCATCAAGCAGCCGGTGCAGGTGTCCGACGGCGACAAGTGGGCGCGACTCGAGCCCTACAACGGTTTCCGGCTCAGCTTCCATATCGACTTCGACCACCCGCTGCTCAAGTCCACCGCGCAGCAGGCGACGGTGGATTTCTCCACCACCGCCTACATCCGCGAAGTGAGCCGTGCGCGCACCTTCGGTTTCATGCGCGAGTTCGAGTTCCTGCGTTCGCGCCGCCTCGCCCTCGGGGCGAGCCTGGAGAACGCGGTGGCGGTGGATGACTACCGTGTCCTCAACCAGGACGGCCTGCGTTACGACGACGAATTCGTGCGCCACAAGATCCTCGACGCCGTCGGCGATCTTTACCTGCTGGGCCGGCCGCTGCTGGGCGCCTACGTCGCCTTCAAGTCCGGTCATGCCCTCAACAACCAGCTCGCGCGCAAGCTCCTGGCCGATACCTCGGCCTGGGACACGGTGATCTTCGAGGATGAGCACGACGCCATCCCGGCGTTTTACACGAAAGCTGCCGCGGCGGCGGCCTGATACTGGTCCCTTTTGCGATTTTTGGGGACAGCCGCGGGCAAAATTGACCCGCAGGGCTGCAATCCGGAACTTTTTTGACCCTTCAAAAGCTTGCTTCAACGGGGCCAAGTCTTTGTAAGCACTGGCTTATTTCATTTGCATGCCAGTATCGTGCCGGTTGTCTGGTAAATGCACCGCTTTGGCTCACAGGCCTTGCGCCGCGGCCAAGAGTCTGATTAGACTCTGAACTATTCAGCCGTTTCCCCCGGTAGGGACTATTTTAGCTTCCACTTTGGTGGAAGCCAGATCGAGCCGCTGCCGCAGAAACTGGATCAATTCTTGCTGGCGATAGCGGATTTGGGTCAGTGCACCGGCAGAGGCGGCATACACAACAAGAGTACCTTCGCGTTCGTTTGCGACGGTCAAGGAAGAGCCCAGAGGTTCGCCGGCCCACTCCCGGATGGCGGCTTGTATTTCCGCCAGCCGGTTGGCCCGGGTCAGCAACTTGTGCATGACGGAGCCGGAGTCGTTCAAACACGCGCCGATACCCTTGGCGTCGGGCTCGCGGGAATGCTTCATCAGCTTTTAGCGGGGTAGAGTGTCGATGGATATTATTTTAGTCAGCCACGCACGCGGACGCACTTGGCGTCTGCGCCTCGAGCCCCGGAATATTCTAGGGTGGCTGCCCGCTCTTTGTTGTGCGCTGGTTCTCATTAGCGGCTGTTTTGTGGCCGGCTGGTGGCTGCATCCGGAAGGCGGCTTGCTGCCGGCCAAGGTGGTCGGCCAGTGGGATGTCCAGATGCAGCAGCAGCGCGCCGAGTTGAAGGAAGCCCGGGCCAAGGCCGAGGAGGACGCCAACGCCCTGTCGCGCCGCATCGCCGAGCTGCAGGCCTACGTCATGCGCCTGGACGCCGCCGGCAGCCGCATGACGCAGATCGCCCATATCGATCCTGCCGAGTTCAACTTCGGCAAGCCGCCGCCCCTCGGCGGTCCGGAAATTCAGCCCAGCGGCCAGCCCGTGGCCCTGGCGGACGTGCTCGGCTCCCTCGACCAGCTGCAGCAGCAGCTGTCGGACCGGGAACGCCAGATGCGGGTGCTGGAAGACCTGCTCCTGGCCGGCCGCCTGGAAAAAGAGATCAAGCCCTCCGGCTGGCCGATCAGCGACGGTTACATCACCTCCGGCTACGGCTCGCGCACCGATCCCTTCACCGGCCTGCGCGACTTCCATCCCGGCATCGATTTCGCGGCGCCGGAAGGTTCCCGGGTACAGGCGGTCGCCGCCGGCATCGTCACCGAAGCCGGCGAGCGCAATGGCTATGGCAACCTGGTGCAAATCGACCATGGCAATGGCTACGTCACCCGCTACGGCCACAACGAGGCACTGCTGGTCAAGGTCGGCGACCGCGTCCGCAAGGGCCAGGCGGTGGCCCTGATCGGCAATACCGGTCGTTCCACCGGGCCGCACGTGCATTTCGAGGTGCTGCTGAACGGTAATGTGGTTAATCCTGAGCAATATATCGAGGCTGCGCGCTGAAAGCGTGAGGTCGGGCGCTGGCGCGCCCTGTGAGTCGCGCCTTCGGCGCTGTGAGGGGTGAGGAGAAAAGCCGGGTTTCTTCCTCATAGCGAGCGCAGCGAGCGACCTCACTCCTCACAGCGAGCCCGGCGCAAGCCGGGGGAGCGACCTCACCGGTAGGCTTGAAAAGCAGGCATCTGCAACCATCCTTGGGGCATAATCCGCCTTCCCCAATGGATGGGCCGGGTTTCAGCCGGCCAGCCGATCCCCTACTCGAACTCAAATGGCTTCTTTACTCACGCGCATCTTCGGCAGCCGCAACCAGCGTCTGATCAAAAAACTGCAGGGCCTGGTGGCGGAGGTCGGGCAGCGCGAATCCAGGCTGCAGGGACTCGGCGACGCCGAGTTGGCGGCGCAGACCGGGCTGTTCCGCGAACGGCTGGCCAAGGGTGAAACGCTCGACAGCCTGATGCCGGACGCGTTTGCGGTGGTGCGCGAGGCCGGCCGGCGCGTGCTCGGCATGCGCCACTTCGACGTCCAGCTCATCGGCGGCGCCGTGCTGCACCAGGGCAAGATCTCGGAGATGCGCACCGGCGAGGGCAAGACCCTGGTCGCCACCCTGCCGGCCTATCTCAACGCGCTCACCGGCAAGGGCGTGCACATCGTCACCGTCAACGACTACCTGGCGCGGCGCGACGCCGAGTGGATGGGGCGCATCCACCGTTTCCTCGGCCTCACCGTGGGCGTGGTGGTGCCCGGGCAGTCGCAGCAGGAAAAGCGCGCGGCCTACGCCGCCGACATCACCTACGCCACCAACAACGAGCTGGGCTTCGACTACCTGCGCGACAACCTGGCCTTCACCCCGGACGACAAGGTGCAGCGCGGCCACGCCTACGCCATCGTCGACGAGGTGGACTCGATCCTGATCGACGAGGCGCGCACGCCGCTGATCATCAGCGGCCCGACCGACGACGACCCCGAGCTGTGGCGCAAGCTCAACGCGCTCATCCCGCGCCTCAAGCCGCAGAAGGAGGAGGAGGGTCCCGGCGACTTCTTCGCGGAGGAGAAGAGCAAGCAGATCCACCTGTCGGAGGAAGGCCACGAGAAGGTCGAGGGCCTGATGCGCGAGGCCGGCCTGCTGGGCGAGGACGAGAGCCTGTACGACGCCAGCCGCATCGTGCTGGTACATCACCTCAATGCCCTGCTACGGGCGCACCATCTGTACAAGCGCGACGTCGAGTACATCGTCACCCCCGACCGCCAGGTCGTCATCATCGACGAATTCACCGGCCGCATGATGACCGGGCGGCGTTGGTCGGACGGCCTGCACCAGGCGGTGGAGGCCAAGGAGGGCGTGCCGATCCAGCAGGAAAACCAGACCCTGGCCTCGATCACCTTCCAGAACTATTTCCGTCTCTACGGCAAGCTGTCGGGCATGACCGGCACGGCCGACACCGAGGCCTACGAGTTCCAGAACATCTACAACCTGGAAGTGGTGGTGATCCCGACCAACCGGCCGATGGTCCGTGACGATCGCGGCGACCTGGTCTACGGCACCGCCAAGGAGAAGTTCGAGGCGATCATCAAGGACATCGTCGAGGCCAACAAGCGCGGCCAGCCGATCCTGGTGGGCACCGCCTCGATCGAGACCTCGGAGCTGCTGTCCGGGCTGCTCGAGCAGAAAAAGATCACCCACGAGGTGCTCAATGCCAAGCAGCACGCGCGCGAGGCGGAGATCGTGGCGCAGGCGGGACGCCCTGGCGCCCTCACCATCGCCACCAACATGGCCGGCCGCGGCACCGACATCGTGCTGGGCGGCAACCTCGAAGCCGAGCTGGCGCAGATCCCCGCCGAGGACACCGCGGCGCGCGAGCGCGCCAGGGCCGAATGGAGCAAGCGCCATGAGCAGGTGGTCGGCGCCGGCGGCCTCTACGTAATCGGCTCGGAACGGCACGAGTCGCGGCGCATCGACAACCAGCTGCGCGGCCGCTCGGGACGGCAGGGCGATCCGGGGGCGACACGCTTCTACCTGTCGCTGGACGACACCCTCATGCGCATCTTCACGCCGCCGCGGATGCGCGCGCTGCTGCTGCGCCTGGGTATGCAGCAGGGCGAGGCGCTGGAGCACCGCATGGTCAGCAACGCCATCGAGACCGCCCAGCGCAAGGTCGAAGCGCACAACTTCGACATCCGCAAGAACCTGCTCGAATACGACAACGTCGCCAACGACCAGCGCAAGGCGGTCTATGAGCTGCGCGACGAGTTGATGACCGCCGAGGACGTGACGCCGCTGCTCGACGACGTGCGGTCCGACGTGGTGACGGGAGTGGCCGAGGCCTACGTCTCGCCGCAGGCGCCGGCGGAAATGTGGAACCCGCAGGGGCTGGAGGAGACCCTGGAGCGGGATTTCGGCCTCAAGCTGCCGATCCGGGAGTGGATCGAGGCCGACAAGGAGATCGACGACAAGACCCTGCGCGGACGCGTCCTGGAGGCGCTCACCGCCGCCTACGCGGCCAAGAAGCGCCAGAACGAGGCGGCGCTGCGCCATGCGGAGAAGGTGCTCACCCTGCAGATTCTCGACCAGTACTGGCGCGAGCACCTGGCTTCGATCGACTACCTGCGGCAGGGCATCCATCTGCGCGGTTATGCCCAGAAGGATCCCAAGCAGGAATACAAGCGCGAAGCCTTCAACATGTTCAACGAGATGCTGGCGCGCTTCAAGCACGCCGTGATCTCGAACCTGGCGCGCGTGCAGATCCTGTCGGAAGCCGAGGTGGAAGCGCTGGAAGCCGCACGGCGCCAGCCGCGTCCGATGCAGTTCCAGCACGCCGAAGCGGAGAGCGCGGTGGCGGAAGCCGCGGAAGCGGTGCCGGCGGAGGCGATGGCGCCGCCGGCCGCGGCACCGGCCGGCCGGCCGCTGGCCGCCGC
>JARLJS010000062.1 GCA_031291075.1 Nevskia sp.
CCAGGCGCCGATCGTGACCGCCGGCGGCGGCGGTCCGACCACCACGCTCGCCGAGGCGCTGGCGGTGCCGCCGGGACCGGAACAGGTCAGCGTGTAGACGTCGGTGCCGTAAGGCGGGTACAGGGTAGCGCTGCCGCTCGCGGCTTTGGCACCGCTCCAGGCTCCGCTGGCGCTGCAGGAGGTGGCGTTGCTCGAGGACCAGGTCAGGGTCGTACTGTGGAACGGCCGGATCGTGGGCGGATTCGCGGTGATTGTGACGGTGGGGCCGGTGTACGGGGCGGTGTACTTGAACACATTTCCCCAGCCAGTGACACCCGATTGCGTCGTACCCCAGAAAACGCCCGGGCTGGTCTCAACCAGGCTGCCGGAGGGACCCCAGCCGTCGTTGGGCGGATCCCATGGCCCGGTGAACGAGTGGAGCACGGTTTCCTCGCCCTCGGGTGTGATCCTGAACAAGGTGCCGCAGCCGGCGGAGCAGTTTTGCTGCGCGTAAGAGCCGCCTTGCAGCGTGATGCCGTAAAAGTTTCCGTCAGTGCCTTCGACTAGGCCCCAGGCCGACGTGAAGCAAGTTCCGCAGTCGGACAGGGCTCCGTCATTCGGTGAACCGGCGAATGAGTGGAGTACGGTCTCCCGGCCGTCCGGGGTGATCTTGTAGACCGTTCCGCAATTCGGGGCAAGGTAAAAGCTGCAGTTCGCGGATGATCCACCGGCTTGAGTTAGGCCATAGAAGTTACCGTCGCTGCCTTCGAGCAGCGGCCCGTTCGGCAACGCTCCGTCAGGGTTGCCTGTGAACGAATAAAGCACGTTGAAGGCGCCATCCGGCGCGATTCGGAAAACAGTGCCGTAACCGCCGGATCCGCCTTGGAAAGCGGCTCCATAAAAGTTTCCGTCCCGGCCCAGGGTGAGCTTGCGTGGCGCCGTACCATCTGCACCGGCGAACGAATGAAGCACCGTGAGTGTTCCCGAGGGCGTGATCTTGAAAGCCGTCCCCCCTAAGCTCGAACCGCCGCCACTGGTGGTTCCGTAGAAGTTGCCGTCCGTGCCTTCCACCAGTCCCACGATCGGGTTGGTCCCCGCGGCTCCGCCATTGGTGAAATTGTAGAGCACGGTTTGCACGCCGTCGGTGGTGATCTTGTAGACGGTGCCGTAACCGTTATTCGGGCCGCCCCAGTATGTGGTCCCGTACAGGGAGCCGTCGCTGCCCTGGATGAGATCTGAAGGATTGGCACCGTTGGTGCCGTCAAAGGACAGCAGTATTGTTTCGGTGCCGGCTGGCGTCAGTTTGAATACCGACCCGCTTCCCGACCCGCCGTAAGTGGTGGTTCCATAGAAATTCCCATCGCGGCCGAAGACGACCCCAGTGGTTGGGGTCCCCCCGTCCGGACCGCTGATTCCTCCGTTGAAGGCGTAAACCGTCGTCACCGTGCCCGTATCGGCGAGAGCCGCATGGGACACGAGACAAGCAAGAATAAACAGCACCCCAGACCACCACCGCGATGTGCTTCGATTCACTACCAGGACCTCCGCGAGTTTGATATTGCCTGCTGCCGTCCTGGCGCTCCGCTCCCTTGTACAGGGAGACTACATGAGATCCCGGCCGCGGGAAGCGGCCGGACGCGGAGCTGTACCCCATTTGGTGGACTACTTTCACAGTAATGGGCTCCGCCGCGGGTCCAGCGTATGCGGATAGTCCGGGTTGAGCTGCCGTCTCTCCTCACCGCAGCAAGGCCGCGGACATCGGTGCGCCGTCTGGTCGCGCCGCGCTAAGGACAGAGCAACGCGGTCTTGAGCGTCAGCGTGTTGGCGGTAATGCTCCCCAGTGTGGCGTTGACGGGGGTGCCGAGCGTGAGCGCGACCGTCTTGTTGCAGCGCGCTGCCTTCACGCTGACCGACAGGTTCGCCGCGGTGGAACCGGCCGGAATGCTCAGGCTTCCCGCGGGGGAGACGCTGTAACCGGACGTCGGTTCGCTGCCGCCCAGCGAATACGGCACGGTGACCGGGTAGGCGATGGCATTGGACAGGTTGACCGCGATGGTCGCCGTCACCGCGCCGCTGATGTTGGCCCGGGCCGTCTCCGCGGTGGACGCAAAGCCCACGCTGGGCAGCAGCCCTGTGACCGTCACCGTTTGCACCACGCTGCCGCCGGGACCGGTGCAGGTGAGGGAGTAGTGGCCTGCACCGGCGCTGGATATCGTGACCGCCGCAGAACCCGAAGTCGCCACCCCGCCCGACCAGGCGCCGCCGGCGGTGCAGGCGGAGGCATTGGTGGAGGACCAGCTCAAGGTGCTGGTCTGGCCGATCAGCACCGAGGTGGGGCTGGCGGACAGGCTCACCGTGGGTGGCGGCAGGCCGGTGACGGTGACGGTCTGTGCCGCGACGCTGCCGCCGCTGCCGTTGCAGGTGAGCGTGTAGCTGTTCGCACCCGCGCTCGACACTACCACGCTCTGCGAGCCCGAGGTAGCCGGGCTGCCCGACCATGCGCCGGAGGCGGTGCAACTGGTGGCGTTGGTGCTCGACCAGCTCAGTGTGCTGCTCTGGCCCAGGGGCACCGAGGTTGGACTGGCGGACAGGCTTACCGTGGGTAGCGGCAGGCCGGTGACGGTGACGGTCTGTGCCGCGACGCTGCCGCCGCTGCCGTTGCAGGTGAGCGTGTAGCTGTTCGCACCCGCGCTCGACACTACCACGCTCTGCGAGCCCGAGGTAGCCGGGCTGCCGGACCACGCACCGGAGGCGGTGCAAATGGTGGCGTTGGTGCTGGACCAGCTCAGCGTGGTGTTCTGGCCCTGCGGTACCGAAGTGGGACTGGCGGACAGGCTCACCGTGGGTAGCGGCAGGCCGGTGACGGTGACGGTCTGTGCGGCGCTGCCGCCGCTGCCAGTGCAAGTGAGTGTGTAGCTGTTCGCGCCCGCGTTCGACACGGCCACGCTCTGCGAGCCCGAGGTAGCCGGGCTGCCGGACCATGCGCCGGAGGCGGTGCAACTGGTGGCGTTGGTGCTCGACCAGCTCAGTGTGCTGCTCTGGCCCAGGGGCACCGAGGTTGGACTGCCGGACAGGCTCACCGTGGGTGGCGGCACGCCGATGACAGTCACGGTCTGGGATGTAAGGCCACCGACGAGGTTGGTGCAGCTGAGGATGTAGGCGTTGCCGCCGACGCCCGACACCGTCACGCTCTGCGAGCCCGAGGTGCCTAGGTTGCCGGACCACGCGCCGGAGGCGGTGCAGGCGGTGGCGTTGCTGCTGGACCAGTTCAACGTGCTGTTTTGCCCCACTGCGACCGACAGGGGATTCGCAGTAAAGGTCAGTGTAGGGGGTGGGACGACGGTGACGACCGCGGTCTGGCTGGTGCTCCCGCCGGTGCCGGTGCAGGTCAACACGTAGTTGTAGCTGCCCACCTGGGACATGCTCACGTTCTGCGAGCCCGAGGTGGGTTGCGAGCCGGACCAGTTCCCGCTCGCCGTGCAGCTGCTGGCGTTGGTGGTGGTCCAGCTTAGAGTGCTGTTCCCGCCCAGGCCGACGGAAGCCGGGCTGGCAGTCAGCGTAATGGTCGGAGCCGGCACGCCGGTGACGGTGATGGTCTGCGAGGTGCTGCCGTAGGTGCCGGTGCAGATCAGGGTGAAGTTGTTGGCACCGAGGCTCTGGATGGTGATGGTGATCGAGCCGGAGGTGGCGACCGCCGCGCTGTAGGTGCCGGAGAGCGCGCACGACTGTGCGTAGCTGGTGGTCCAGCTCAAGGTGCTGTTGCTCGCCGTCCCCAGGCCCACGCCGACGGCGTTGGGGCTGGCGGAGAAGCTCCCGATCACCGGCGGCGTCACCACGGTGACCGCCACGCTCTGTGTCGTGGTGATGCCGTCGTTGGTGCACTGGACCGAATAGACGTTGATGCCCGGTTGATTCACCGTGACGGTGGCCGAGCCCGCGAGGGGGATCTGGCCGTAGGGCGAAAACCATTCGGTACTGCAGGACTGCGCGTTGTTCGAGCTCCAGGTGAGCGTCACGCTCTGGCCGACGGTGACGGATGACTGGTCGACCGTGAGGCTGACCGTTGGCGGCTGGCCGGTCGCAGGGGTGAAGCGGAATACCGTGCCGTCGCCATTGGCGCCGTCGCCGCTGGTGACGCCGTAAACCTGCCCGTCGCTGCCGAGGCTGAGGGGTATGGAGCCGCCCATGTAGGCCGCGTAGGAGAAGGTGTATTCGGTAGCGACCGTTCCGTCGGTGGTGACAGTGAACAGGTAGCCGTCGGCCGTGCCGTAGAGCCGGCCATCGCCGCCGGGCACCAGCCCCGTCATGGGGTTCTCGCCTTCCCCGCTGAACGAGTACAGCAACGTGAAGTCGCCGGCCGCGGTGATGCGGAACACGGTGCCGTCGCCCACGGTGACACCGTAGTTGCTGTAGGCGCCGCCTACCTTCGTCACGCCGTAATAGTTGCCGTCGCTTCCTTGCGTCAGCGGAGCGGTGGGATCACTGCCGTCGGGACCGCCGAAACTGTAGAGCGTGGTCACCGTGCCGTCCGGTGTAAGCCGGAATAGCGTGCCGAGGCTGTGGCTGCCGCCCGCGACGGTGGTGCCGTAGAAGTTGCCGTCGCTGCCCAGGACCAAGCCGCCCTGCGAATAGGTGCCGTTCGGAGGGTTAAGGGGCGTCACGATGGTGAACGCCCCGGCCGGGCTCACACTGTAGACGCCACCGTAGAGAAAAGTGCCATAGAAGTTGCCGTCGTTGCCCTGGACCAGGGTTGAGTACGGCTGGCCGCCTTCGCCATTGCCGAAGGAGTGCAGGGTGGTCAGGGTACCGGAGGGCGTAAGCTGGAATATGGTGCCGCTGTTGTTGGCGCCGCCGGTGTTGGTGGTGCCGTACAAGTTGCCGTCGCTGCCCTGCACCAGCCCATGGCTCGGGCCGGAGCCGTCCGAACCGCTGAATGAGTAGAGGATTGTGAGCAAGCCCGCCGGGGTGAGCTTGAAGACACTGCCGAGGCTGTTGGCGCCGCCGTTGGAGCTGGTGCCGTAAAAATTGCCGTCGCTGGCGAGGATCACACCTCCCGGCCGCGGCTGCGCGTCCGCGTTGGTGAAGGAATAGAGGGTGGTGACGGTCGCCGGACTGGCGCTCGCCGTCAGCGCCAGCAGACCCAGGGCCGCTGCGGCCAGGGCGCCGCAAAACAGATCCAAACGGGCACAGACGCCGCGCCCGGCACTCCTTGCCTTCTCCAGCATGGCTCCCCCCAACGGTCGCACTGCGCCCGATAGCCGGGCCGCCACGGCGGCCAGCCCGGGCAGCACCGATTCCCCAGCCGAGGCTACACGAGCCGCCGCGTAACCTTCCACCTCGGAGCGAGGGAGCTGTACCCCGTTTGGGGGACTACTTCACATAAACGGATTCCGCCGCAGGTCCAGCGTATGCGGATAGTCCGGGTTGAGCGGCTCCTCCGGCGGCCAGTAGCTGGACGGTGTGTGGCCGAACGGCTCGAAGCGCGACAGGCGGCGCGCCTCCGCCTCGTAGGCGTTGACCGGGAAGGTCTCGTAGCTGCGGCCGGCCGGGTGCGCCACGTGATAGGTGCAGCCGGCCACGGCGCGGCGGTTCCAGGCGTCGTAGAGGTCGAAGATCAGGGGCGTGTGCACGCCGATGCTGGGGTGCAGCGCCGAGGCCGGGTTCCAGGCGCGGTAGCGCACGCCGCCCACCATTTCGCCGTGCACGCCGGTGGGGGTGAGGGGGACGCGGCGGCCGCCGACGGTGACGAAGTGGCGTCCCTCGGTCAGGCCCGTCACGCGCACCTGCAGGCGCTCCAGCGAGGAGTCGACGTAGCGGGCGGTGCCGCCCTGGCCCGCCTCCTCGCCCAGCACCGGCCAGGGCTCCAGCGCATGGCGCAGCTCCAGCTCGATGTCCTGGTAGCGCACGCTGCCGTGGCGTGG
Organism: Nevskia sp.; assembly: GCA_031291075.1. Classification (GTDB taxonomy): domain Bacteria; phylum Pseudomonadota; class Gammaproteobacteria; order Nevskiales; family Nevskiaceae; genus Nevskia. The sequence goes on from JARLJS010000062.1 coordinate 5,901, forward strand.
GAAGCGGAACTCGAAGTGCGGCGCGAACCACTCGTCCTCGAACGGATAGCCGGCGGCGCGCAGGTCCGCCAGCACCTCGCGCAGGTCGGCCCACACGTAGTGCGGCAGCATGAAGCGGTCGTGCAGCTGGGTGGCCCAGCGCACCAGCGGCCGCGTGTAGGGACGTTCCCAGAACCAGGCCACCAGCGCGCGCAGCAGCAGCTGCTGGGTTAGGCTCATGCGCGCGTGCGGCGGCATCTCGAAGGCGCGGAACTCGACCAGGCCGAGGCGGCCGGTGGGGCCGTCCGGCGAGTACAGCTTGTCGATCGAGATCTCGGTGCGGTGAGTGTTGCCGGTCAGGTCCACCAGGATGTTGCGCAGGGTGCGGTCCACCATCCACAGCGGCACGCTACGCCCGGGCGGCGGCAGCTGCGACAGCGCGATCTCCAGCTCGTAGAGGGTGGACTCCTGCGCCTCGTCCACCCGCGGGTGCTGCGAGGTGGAGCCGATGAACAGGCCGGAGAAGAAGTAGGACAGCGCCGGGTGGTTCTGCCAGTAGCGGATCAGGCTGCCCAGCAGGTCGGGGCGGCGCAGGAACGGCGAGTCCGCCGGGGTGCCGCCGCCCAGCACGAAGTGGTTGCCGCCGCCGGTGCCGACGGCGCGGCCGTCGATCAGGAACTTCTCCGTGCCCAGCCGCGCCAGGCGCGCCTCCTCGTAGATGGCCAGCGTGTTGTCGCGCAGCTCCTCCCAGCTGTGCGCCGGGTGGATGTTGACCTCGATCACGCCGGGGTCGGGGGTGATGCGGAAGTGGTTCATGCGCGAGTCGGCCGGCGGCGGGTAGCCCTCGATGCGCACCGGCACGTCCAGCTCCCCGGCCGAGTCCTCGATCGCGGCCACCAGGTCGAGGTAGTCCTCCATCCCCGACACCGGCGGCATGAATACACAGAGAAAGCCGTCGCGCGGCTCGACCGTCAGCGCCGTGCGCACGTTGCCGCCTTCCAGGTAGGCGCCGCGCCGCACCGGCTCGGGCTGGTCGCGCTCGGCGGTGAGCTTCTGCAGGCGCTCCTTGCGGCGCTTGTCGCGCTCCCGCTGCTCGCGGTCGGTGGTGGGCGCCTGCAGGTAGGGCTGGCGTCGCGTGTCCGGCTGCTCCGGCAGCGGATCGCGCTTTACGAAGGGGTCGTAGGGGATGACGTGCGGATACGCCATCGGTGGCAGCCAGGGCAGGGCGTCCAGCGGCAGGCGGAAGCCCACCGGCGAGTCGCCCGGGATCAGGAACAGGCGGCCCTGGCGGAAGCTCCAGCGCTCCGAGATCCAGGCGCGCGACTGCCAGCGCTGCACCGGCAGCACGAAGCCGCGCGGCGTATCGAGCCCGCGCTCGAACACCCTGGAAATGCGCGCGCGCTCCTCCGGGTCCTTCAGCTTGTTGTCCTCGGGCAGCACGTTGTCCGGCAGCTGGCGCTCGCGGTGCAGGTAGTAGAACGCGTCCTCGTAGGCGGGCAGGATGTTGCCGGGCGCCACTTCCAGGCGGTCGGCCACGCCGCGGATCAGGCCGCGCGCCGCGGCCAGGTCGGCCGGGGTGGCGCCGGCGGCGAGCTCGGTGCGCACGACCGGCTTGCCGTCGCGGCGGAAGTAGCAGCCGTAGGACCAGCGCGGCAGCGATTCGCCCGGGTACCACTTGCCCTGGCCGTAGGTGAGCAGGCCGCCGGGGGCGAACTGCTCGCGCATGCGCCGCACCAGCTTGTCCGCCAGGCCCTGCTTGGTCGGGCCCACCGCGGCGATGTTCCACTCCGCACCCTGCATGTCGTCGATGGAGATGAAGGTGGGCTCGCCGCCCATGGTCAGGCGCACGTCGCCGGTGCGCAGCTTGTCGTCCACCCGGTGGCCGAGCGCGTCGATCGCCGACCATTGGTCCTCGGTGTAGGGCTTGGTCACGCGCGGCGACTCGTACAGGCGCCGCACGTACATCTCGTGGGCGAACTCCACCTCGCACTCGTCCACCGCGCCGCTGATCGGCGCCGCGCTGGAAGGCTCCGGGGTGGCGCACACCGGGATGTGGCCCTCGCCGGCGAGCAGGCCGGAGGTGGGGTCCAGCCCGACCCAGCCGCCGCCCGGCAGATAGACCTCGCACCAGGCGTGCAGGTCGGTGAAATCGTGGTCGGTGCCGGACGGGCCGTCCAGCGACTTCACGTCCGGCGTGAGCTGGACCAGGTAGCCGGAAACGAAGCGCGCCGCCAGCCCGAGGTGGCGGAAGATCTGCACCAGCAGCCAGCCCGAGTCGCGGCAGGAGCCCGAGGCGTTCTGCAGCGTCTCGTCCGGGGTCTGCACCCCGGGTTCCATGCGGATGAGATAACGGATGTCTTTCTGCAGGCGCTGGTTCAGCTCCACCAGGAAGTCGATGGTGCGCCGCGGCGTGCGCGAGATGCTGTCCACGTACTGCTTCAGCAGCTTCCCCGCCGGCGCGGCGCGCAGGTAGGGCTTCAAGTCCTCCTTCACCTCGTCGGTGTAGGTGAAGGGGAACTGCTCGGCGTAGGACTCGATGAAGAAGTCGAACGGGTTCCAGATCGCCATGTCGGCGACCAGGTCCACCGTCACCTTGAACTCGGTCACCTTGTCGGGGAACACCACCCGCGCCAGCCAGTTGCTGAAGGCGTCCTGCTGCCAGTTGATGAAGTGGTTCTTCGGCTCGACCTTGAGGGCGTAGGACAGTACCGGGGTGCGGGCGTGGGGCGCCGGGCGCAGCCGGATGATCTGCGGCGACAGGATCACGCGCCGGTCGTAGCGGTAAGTGGTCTCGTGGTGCAGTACGGCGTGGATGCTCATGGTTTTTTTGGCTGGGGTGCGCGGCTGCGGTCAGGACAGGGAGGGTCGGCGGTACAATAAGCAAAAATCGCCGCACCGTCGCGGCGCAGGCCACGGTTGGCCGTGAGTCCTGGGAGTGAGCAAGGAGTCGTCATGTCGGTTTTTTCCCACCCGGAGTATGACGCGCACGAGGAAGTGGCCTTCCGCTACGACCGGGCCAGCGGCCTCAAGGCCATCATCGCCGTCCACAATACCCGCCTGGGCGACGCCCTCGGCGGCTGCCGCATGTGGCCTTACGCCTCGGACGCGGACGCCCTCACCGACGTGCTGCGCCTGTCGCGCGGCATGACCTACAAGGCGGCCCTGGCCGGCCTGCCGCAGGGCGGCGGCAAAAGCGTGATCATCGGCGACCCGCGCCACGACAAGACCCCGGCGCTGATCCAGGCCATGGGCCGCTTCGTCGACAGCCTGGGCGGACGCTACATCGTGGCCGAGGACTCTGGCACCAACGTCGAGGACATGCGCCTGATGGCGGGCCAGACCAGGCACGTCGGCGGCCTGGCCGACGAGAAGTCGCTGGCCGCCGGCCGCAGCGGCGACCCCTCGCCGGCCACCGCCATGGGCGTGTTCATCGGCATCAAGGCCGCGGTGCACGCCGTGTTCGGCCGCGACGACCTCAAAGGCCTGCGGGTGGCGATCCAGGGCGTCGGCAACGTCGGCGGACGCCTGGCCGGGCACCTGGCCGCGGCCGGCGCCGAGCTGTGGGTGACCGACCTGCACCAGCCGGCGGTGGAGCGTTGCGTGCGCGAGTTCGGCGCCCACGCCGTGCCGATGGAACAGGTGCACGCCCTCGACGTCGACGTGTTCGCCCCCTGCGCCATGGGCGCTGTGCTCAACGACAAGACCATCCCCCAGCTCAAGGCCCGCATCGTCGCCGGCGCCGCCAACAACCAGCTGGCCAGGCCCAAGCACGACTACGCCCTGCTGGAGCGCAATATCCTGTACGCCCCGGACTACGTCATCAACGCCGGCGGCATCATCGACATCTTTTACGAAGGCCCCGCCTACGACGAGGCCACCGTGCAGCAGCACCTGCTGCGCATCGGCGACACCCTGGGCCGCATCTTCGAGCACTCCGCCCGCGAGAACCGCCCCACCGGCGAGATCGCCGACCGCATGGCGGAGGCGGTTTTCCGCAGTTAGCGTGGTGTCCCGCAAATGCATCGGCACAAAATCGGTATCCCTCTCCCTTTGGGAGAGGGGTAGGGGTGAGGGCGGCGCGGCGGGAAGAATTTGACCATGGTTGATGCGGAGCGCCCTCACCCGCGCCTCACGGCGCGGCCTCTCCCAGGGGGAGAGGCGAGATGAATGTGAATTAATGGGGATATCACAGCCAGATGCCTACGCCCGAAGTCACCGACAGCGCCCTGCAGCCGCTCGCCCATGCCGTCGGTGCGCGCCTGCTCGCCCGCCGCGAATGGCTGGCCACCGCGGAGTCCTGCACCGGCGGCCTGATCGCCAAGCTGCTGACCGACATCCCGGGCAGCTCCACCTGGTTCGAGCGCGGCCTGGTGAGCTACTCCAACCGCGCCAAGGAAGACCTGCTCGAGGTGCCGGCCGAGACCCTGCAGCGTGCCGGTGCGGTCAGCGCCGAAACGGTGCAGGCGATGGTGCAGGGCCTGCTGCGCCGGGCGCCGGTGCAGTGGGCGCTGGGGGTGAGCGGCGTCGCCGGGCCCGACGGCGGCACCCCCGCCAAGCCGGTGGGGACGGTGTGGATCGCCTGGGGCGGGACGGCGGCGGCGGTGTCGGCCAGCCGCTTCCTGTTCGACGGGGATCGCGATGCGGTGCGGCGGCAGTCGGCGCGGGTGGCGCTGGAGGGGCTGCTGGCGCTGATCGAGGCGGGTGTGTAGCTGGGGCCGGCCAGCAGCAGTCGTCCGTCACCCTGTCCCGATCATCCCGCCCTTCTTCTGCGGCAGAGTCGCAGGTTCGTGCGAGCTGCCTTAACGACCGCAATATAGTTCTCGCCGTCGGCCGGCGGGTAATCCGAAAGTATTTGTTCGTCAGTACGCGCCGCGTCGGTAGCATAGGGTTCAAGGGTGCGCAGGCAGTCGTCGAACAAGGCCAGCTTGTATTGCGTAATGGCGGCGTCGTTGCTGATGCGTCCAAACTCGATCCAGTCAAGCGTGCGTGAGCAGTCCTTGAGCAGCGGGGCAAGCGTAGCGAGCGCTGAGGCGTACGACTTTGTATCGTATAAGTGCTTGAATTTGTTGCGTGTGCTGCGCCGCGCCGTGTCCCCGCATCCCTCGGCCGGCTTGAAATACATTCCCTCGAATCGTGCTCGCTGCCCGCAAAATTGCCGGCAAGACTCGACTCCGTTGCTGTTGACCTCTATACCTTGGGAATCGACGGAAAAATACACCACGCAAGCTTCGGACTGATCGTCGGCCGGCAGCTTGCTCTCCCCGCCCACGATCTTTCCATCCAGCATGCAGGCGTGCCCATTGGCGCCGATGGCTTCGATCGAAAATGCGGCCCCGTCACCCGAGCCGGAAATCGTGAGATGGCCCCAGCCCTCCTCTGTGATGTATTCCCCTGGCAGGGGCGCAGATACGGCTGACGCACCGCACATTTGCGATGTGAGAAATAAGGCTAGGAGACTGCGCCCAGCTTTCACAGTGGGAATTGCCTGGATTGAAGTCAGGTTGTGAGTTTGTTGCCGCCGGCTCGAAAGCGTCCGAACCCCCTTGCGGAAACCGGCAGCCTGAACCACTCCTCCATGGCCAGTGACGGAGGCGCAGATAAGAGGATTATAGCGCTCCCGGCCGCCGCCTCGGCTGGCATACTCGGCCGCTATGAACGATTCGCTGGAGCAGCACATGGACGTCCCGGAAATCCGCTCCGGCGCGGACAACGGCCCCGCCGTCGAGCCCCTGATCGAGCATCTGGACGCGCTGGCGCAGGCCCAGGCCGGCGGCGCGGACCTTGCCCAGTTCCGCGGCTTCCTGCGCCGCTACTTCGAGATGGCCGCGCTGGACACGCTCAAGCTGCGCAGCCCGCAGGAATTGCTGCAGATCGCGCAGGGCCACTGGGACTTCGCGCGCGTGCGCCGGGCCGGCGTGCCGCTGGTGCGGGTGCTGCCGCCGCAGCACGAGGACGAGGCGCGGGCGCCGCTGGCGGTGGTGGAAACCTGCGTCGAGGACCAGCCGTTCCTGGTCGATACCATCGCCATGGCGGTGCGCGCCGCCGGCGCCGCGGTGGACTGGACCGTGCACCCGGTGCTGCGGCTGCAGCGGGACGCGGCCGGCGCCGTGACCGGGGTGGCCGAGGCGGGAGATGGGCCGACCGAGTCGCTCATCCACCTGGAGTTCGAGCCGCTGGCCAAGGCCACGGCCTACGCCGCGCTGGAGCAGGCCATCCGCACCGTGCTGGGCGACCTGCGCCAGGTGGTGGACGACTATCCCGCCACGCTGGAGCGGGTGCGCAAGCTGGTGGAGGAGCTGAAGACGGTGCCGCCGGGCGGCGACGCCGCCGAGTTCGCCGAGGCGCGTGAATTCCTCGGCTACCTGGACCAACACCATTTCACCTTCCTCGGCAAGCTGGAGAGCCGTGCCGAGCCGGGTGCGGATGGCCGGCCGCGCTTCCGCATCGACCCGGCCAGCGGCCTGGGCCTGCTGCGCGCGGGTGGCCGCTGGGCCTCGGAGGACCTGATCGCGCCGGAGGCGGAGCTGAACAAGTACTCCGAATCGCCGCGCCTGGTGGTGGTGACCAAGGCCAACCTGCGCTCGCCGGTGCACCGCGACGGCCTGATGGACGTGGTGTCGGTGAAGCGCTACCACGCCGACGGCAGCGTGGCCGGCACGGTGCGCTTCTTCGGCCTGTTCTCGTCCGAGGTGTACATCGACCGGCCGCGCCACATCCCGCTGATCCGGCGCAAGGCCGACCACGTGCTGCAGCGCTCGCGCCTGCAGCCGGGCAGCCATTCCTACAAGAACCTGCGCGACATCCTGCACGGCCTGCCGCGCGACGAACTGTTCCAGACCAGCGAGGAGCAGCTCTACCACCTGTGCATGGGCATCCGCGCCCTGCGCGACCGCCAGCAGCTGCGCCTGTTCATGCGGCGCGACCGCTACGGCCGCTTCTACTCGTTCCTGGTCTACGTGCCGCGCGAGCGCTATTCGCGCGAGCTGCGCGACAAGATCGGCGCCGCGCTGATGGAGCTCTGCGGCGGGCTCTCGCTCGACCGCGAGATCGACTTCCTGCGTGGCGGCCTGACCCGCCTGCACTGTGTGGTGCGCACCCCGCCCGGCACCACCATCGGGCCGGACGCGGCCGAGGTGGAGGCGCGGCTGATCGCGGCCACCCGCAGCTGGCGCGACCGCCTGCGCGAGCTGCTGCTGCGTGAGCGGCTCGGCCCGGCGCGGTTCAGCGACGCCTTTCCGCTGTCCTACGCCGAGTCGGTGGCGCCGGAGGAGGCGGCCGCCGACGTCGCCTGCCTGGCGCAGCTGTCGCCTTCGCACACGGTGCTGGCGCGGCTCACCGTGACCACGCCGGAGTCCGGCCTGCCACGCGCCAGCGGCCTCAAGCTGTACGCCTGGCATACGCCGGTGCCGCTGTCCGACGTGCTGCCCACGCTGGAGAACTTCGGCCTGCGCGTGATCCGCCAGGAGCCGGCCGAGATCACGCCGAAGGATTCGCCCAGCCTGTGGGTGCAGGAGTTCGAGGTGCAGCACCCGGGCTGCGAGCTGGCGCCGGAGGCGCAGCGGCGCTTCTTCGAGTCCGGCTTCCTGCAGGTCTGGCGCGGCGAGGTGGAGAACGACGGCCTCAACCGGCTGGTGCTCGGCGCCGGCCTGGACGTGCGCCAGGTGACGCTGCTGCGCGCGGTGTGCAAGTACCTGATCCAGACCGGCCTGCCGTTCAGCCAGCCCTACATGGAGGCGCTGCTGGCCGAGCACGCCGATATCGCGCGCCTGCTGGTGGCGCTGTTCGAGACCCGCTTCGCCCTCAGGATGACGGAGGACGCCCGCCGCGGCGAGACGATGAAGTTCGGCCAGGCGCTGGACCACGCGCTCGACCAGGTGGCGAGCCTGGACGGCGACCGCGTGCTGCGCGCCTTCCTCGGCGTGATCCGCGCCATGCTGCGCACCAACTACTTCCAGCGCACGGCGGAAGGGCAGCCCAAGCACTACGTCAGCTTCAAGCTCGACCCGGCCCGGGTGCCGGAGCTGCCGCTGCCGCGGCCGATGTTCGAGATCTGGGTCTACGCGCCGGAGGTGGAGGGCATCCACGTGCGCGGCGGCAGGGTGGCGCGCGGCGGCCTGCGCTGGTCCGACCGGCGGCAGGACTTCCGCACCGAGATCCTGGGCCTGATGAAGGCGCAGATGGTGAAGAACACGGTGATCGTGCCGGTGGGCGCCAAGGGCGGCTTCGTGGTGAAGAAGCCGGTCGACCCGGCCAACCGCGAGGCCTGGCTCAGCCAGGGCATCGCCTGCTACAAGACCTTCCTGCGCGGCCTGCTCGACATCACCGACAACCGCGTCGGCGACGCGGTGGTGCCGCCGCCGGACGTGCTGCGCCAGGACGAGGACGATCCCTACCTGGTGGTGGCGGCGGACAAGGGCACCGCCACCTTCTCCGACATCGCCAACAGCATCGCCGCCGAGTACGGCTTCTGGCTGGGTGACGCCTTCGCCTCCGGCGGCTCGGCCGGCTACGACCACAAGAAGATGGGCATCACCGCGCGCGGCGCCTGGGAGAGCGTCAAGCGCCACTTCCGCGAGCTGGGCCGCGACATCCAGGCGGAGCCCTTCACCGTGGCCGGCATCGGCGACATGAGCGGCGACGTGTTCGGCAACGGCATGCTGCTGTCGCGCCAGCTCAGGCTGCTGGCGGCCTTCGACCACCGCCACATCTTCATCGACCCCGATCCCGACCCGGCCACCAGCTTCGCCGAGCGTGAGCGCCTGTTCCGCCTGCCGCGCTCGTCCTGGGCCGACTACGACGCCGCGCTGCTGTCCAAGGGCGGCGCCATTTACCCGCGCGGCGCCAAGCTGATCAAGCTGAGCGAGGAGGCGCGCCGCGCGCTCGCCATCGACGCGGCGGCGCTGCCCCCCAACGAGCTGCTGCGCGCCATCCTCAAGGCGCCGGTGGACCTGCTGTGGAACGGCGGCATCGGCACCTACGTCAAGGCCGCTGCGCAGAGTCACCTGGACGTGGGCGACCGCGCCAACGACGCCATCCGCGTCAACGGCCGCGAGCTGCGCTGCAAGGTGCTGGGCGAGGGCGGCAACCTCGGCTGCACCCAGCTCGGCCGCATCGAGTACGCCCTGGCCGGCGGCCGCCTCAACACCGACGCCATCGACAACGCCGGCGGCGTGCACACCTCCGACCGCGAGGTGAACATCAAGATCCCGCTCAACCAGCTGATGGCGGCCGGTAAGCTGTCACGCGAGGAGCGCGACCCGCTGCTCGCCGCCTGCACGCCGGAGATCGCGCACTTCGTGCTGTACGACAACTACGTGCAGAGCGCGGCCATCAGCCTGCTGGAGCGCAACTCGGCGCAACGCCTGGACGACTACGCCGAACTGATGCGGCTGCTGGAGCGCGGCGGCCTGCTCAACCGCGCCATCGAGTTCCTGCCCGACGAGGACACGCTGAAGGAGCGGCGCACCCGCAACCTCGGCCTGACCCGGCCGGAGCTGGCGGTGCTGATCGCCTACAGCAAGATCTCGCTGAACCAGGCCGTGCTCGAGTCCGAGGTGCCGGACGACCCCTTCTTCGTGCGCGACCTGCTCGCCAACTTTCCGCATTCGCTGGTGCAGCGCTACCCGGAGGCCTATGCCGGCCACCGCCTGAAGCGCGAGATCGTCGCCACCATCCTGTCCAATGCCCTGGTCAACCGCATGGGCGCCGGTTTCGCCCAGCTGTGGGCGGAGGACCACGGCCTGATGCCGGCCGAGGTGCTGAAGGCCTACGCCACCGCCCACCAGATCTACGGCGGCGACCGCTACTGGCAGGCGATCGAGGCGCTCGACAACCGCATTCCCGCGCACCTGCAATACCGCCTGATGGGCTACGCCATCGGCCTGCTCAAGCACGCCACCGGCTGGTTCACCAGCACGCGCTTCGCGCAGCTGCCGGTGCAGGCGGCGGTCGACCGCTTCGGCGGGCCGCTGGCCGAGCTCGAGGGCAGGCTGCCCGAGCTGCTGCCGCCGGCCTACCGCGAGGACTGGGACCACACCGCCGCCAGCCTGGCCAAGGAGGGCGTACCGGAGGAGCTGGCCCGTCGCCTGGCCAACACCCGCGCGCTCGGCAGCGCGCTCGACATCGCCGAACTGGCGGAATCCGCCCGCGTGCCGCTGGCCGAAGCGGCCGCGGTCTACTACCTGTGCGGCGAGCGCTTCCGCATGCTGTGGCTGTACGCGGCGATCAACCAGATGCCGATCCAGGGCAAGTGGCAGTCGCTGGCGCGCGTCAACCTGCGCGACGACGCCTACCGCATCCATCGCCAGCTCGCCGGCCGCGTGCTGGCGCAGCCCGGCGCCGGCGCCCAGGCCCGCTTCGATAGCTGGGTCAAGGCCAACGAGCGCCACGTGCGTTTCTCCTCCGAGCGCCTGGCCGAGCTGCAGGCCGCCGGCAGCCGCGACTTCGCCAGCCTGGCGGTGGCGGTGCGGGAGGTGAGGAAGCTGCGGCGGTTGTAGGTCGGGCTTGCGCTAGTGGCGAAGGCCATCATCAAGCAGCTAGGTAGGGCGGGTGCAACCCGCCTGTCGAGGATACGATGACGCTATGCCTCGCTATATACGCGCCTTTGTTCCTGGAGGAACCTTCTTCTTCACTGTGGCGCTGCTCGAACGGAGAAAGAGTCTATTGACTGAGCACATTGATCTACTGCGCCAGTCTTTTGTGGAAGTTCGGAGCGCGAGACCGTTCCGCGTGGATGCAATTGCGGTGATGCCGGACCACCTTCATTGCCTTTGGACGTTGCCTCCGGGCGATGCGGATTTTTCCATGCGTTGGCATGCGATCAAAACCGCCTTCTCGCGCGGCATCGAACCGGGTGAGCGGCGTTCGGAACGAAGGTGGAAGAAGAATGAGCGCGGCATCTGGCAACGGCGCTTCTGGGAACATACTATCCGTGACGAGTGCGACTTCGAGCGGCACGCGGACTACATCCACTTCAATCCAGTCAAGCACGGGCATGTGCCGCGAACCGCGGACTGGCCGTTTTCCAGTTTTCACCGATACGTGGAGCGCGGCATCTATTCACCGGATTGGGGTGCGACAGACGACGTCCGCGCACTCGATCTCGAATGAACGCGACAGGCGGGTTGCACCCGCCCTACTCCGGCTGCAGGCCGCCGGCAGCCGCGACTTCGCCAACCTGGCCGTGCCGGTGCGGGAGGTGAGGAAGCCGCGGGGCCTTTAGCAACTGTGGATTCATACATGTTGTTCCCCTCTCCCGCTTGCGGGAGGGTAGGGGAGAGGTGCTTTGAGACGAACATGGACAGAAAGTCGACCAATAGCGACAAGCCGGAGACCCCCACCTGGCTGCCGCCGGGGCAGGCGTCGACGGCGAAGTTTCCGCTGGTGGGAGAGGCGGAACCCGCGCCCGGACTGGACGAAGCGGGCTGGCGCCTGCAGGTCGGCGGACTGGTGTCGCGGCCGCTCGAACTCGATCTCACACAGTTGCTGGCGCTGCCGCAGCAGGAACGCAGCATCGACATCCACTGCGTCACCGGTTGGTCGCGGCGGGACGTGACCATGCGCGGGGTGCCGCTGGCGACGCTGCTGGAGGGCGCGGGCGTGTCGCCGCAGGCGTGCTTCGTCCGCTTCGTCGCCCACAGCCTGCGCGGGCACGACACCTCCCTGCCGTTGCCGCTGGCCCTGGCCGACACCTGGCTGGTGCACTGGATGGACGGCGCGCCGCTGCCGCGCGAGCACGGCGGGCCGGTGCGCACCGTCACACCCGGGCGCTATTTCTACAAAAGCCTGAAGTGGCTGGCGCGGATCGAGCTGCTGGCGGCGGACGCACCCGGCTACTGGGAGCGCGAGAGCGCCTACCACAACGAGGCGGATCCCTGGCGCGAGCAGCGCTTCGACCAGGCGCGCGTCGCCACCGCCGGGGAGACGCGGCGCCTGCGCGAGGCGGAGGACTTCGCGCCGTTCCGCGGCCGCGTGCTGCTCAAGGCGCGGCTGGGCGGCTGGCGTCCGCGCAGTCTCGATCTCAAGGGTTTGCAGCTAAAATACTGCTCGTTCCGCGGGGCGGTGCTGGCGGGCGCGGACTTGCGCGGCGCCAACCTCTCGCTGGGCAACTTCGAAGGGGCGGACCTGCGCGGCTGCGACTTCGGCGGGGCCGACCTGGAAGGGGCCAGCTTCGCCGGCGCCGACCTGCGCGGTGCCAGCCTGGTCGACACGGCGCTGTCGGCCACGCGCTTCTTCCGCGATTTCGGCGGCGGGCAGCGACTGGCAGCGAAGGTCGAGGGCTTGCGGCTGGAGCGGGCGCGCGGCCTGCTGGAAGACCAGGCGGAGTTCCTGCGCAACGCCGGCGTACTTGATCACCGATACTTCTGAACCATGCCCGATTCGCCGATCAACCTGACCCGTTACGCCCGGCTGTCGGCCCTCACCGCGGTACTGATCCTGGGCCTCAAGCTCGGCGCCTGGATGCTGACGGGCTCGGTCGGCCTGTTGTCCGACGCCCTGGAGACCCTCACCAACGTCGGCGGCGCGCTGATGGCGCTGCTGATGCTGCGGTTGGCCGCGCAGCCGCCGGACGAGGAACATGCCTACGGCCACAGCAAGGCGGAGTACTTCTCCAGCGGCTTCGAGGGCATGCTGATCTTCCTCGCCGCGGCGGTGATCATGATCGAGGCGGTGCCGCGGCTGCTGGCGCCGCAGCCGCTGCAGCGGCCCGGCGTCGGCTTGGCGGTGGCGGCGGTCGCCGCGGTGCTGAACTTCGCGGTGGCGCGCCTGCTGGAACGCGCCGGCGACCGCCACCATTCCATCACCCTGCAGGCCGACGCCCGCCACCTGATGGCGGACGTGTGGACCACCGCCGGCGTGATCGTGGGCGTGGGGCTGGTGATGCTGACCGGCTGGCTGTGGCTCGACCCGCTGGTGGCGCTGCTGGTGGCACTCAACGTGCTATGGGAGGGCTTCAAGCTGGTGCGCGAATCCGCCACCGGCCTGATGGACGCCGCCTGGCCGGAGCAGGACCGCCTGACGCTGCTGCAGGTGCTGGAGGAATTCCGCTCGCAGGGCGCCGACTTCCACGCCCTGCGCACCCGCCGTTCCGCCGCGCAGCGCTTCGTCGACTTCCACGTGCTGGTGCCGGGCGGGTGGACCGTGCAGCGCGGCCACGACCTGCTGGAGCAGATCGAGCGGCGGCTGGCCGAACGCCTGCCCAACGTCACCGTGCTGACCCACCTGGAGCCGGCCGAGGACCCGCTGTCCTACGAGGGCGAGGGACTGGACCGGGTCTGCCCGCGGGACCATGGCGATATTTTCTAGAGCATCCTTGGTCTGGATGCGGACATGTTGTTCCCCTCTCGCCCAAAGCCCCTCTCCCCTACCGCTCTCCCGCAAGCGGGAGAGGGGAAAGAATGCTCTGGATTCTCCGGGCGGTGGCTGGACCATACCACCGGTCAGCCGCCAAGCCGGCCCGGTTGGCGCAATAAGCATTGACCGGTCTGCGGGTTAGGCCTGAAATGTTGCCGAATCGGCGGGTTGTCCGCGCTGTATGCGTTTCCGCCCTGGCTCCGCCCTCCGATTGTACGTACCGGCTGTTGTCCGGCCTGCGAAATTCTGTGAACCCGATACGGATATATCCTGCAAATCAATAAGCTAGGACTTCTGTATTGAAGATGATGAGGGCAGACGAGGAGGAGTGCTGGAAATGGCTTTGAAGAACGCGCCCACGCGCCTGCCCGCGTCGCTGTTCCTTTCCCCAGCGGTTTCCGTCTAGCCGGCGATGTCGTCCGGCATGACAGCGGCGGTTTCCGGCGGGGAGCCGAACGCGGAAGCGGCCGGCGAGCAGGTGCTATACGCCAGCAAGTGCACGCGCATCCTGCGCCGCGCATCCGCCGCCGGCAGTGTCATCGTCAAACAGGCGATGGGCAGCGAAGCGGTGGCGCGGCTGCGCCACGAGGCGGCGATGCTGCAGCGCCTGGCCGGGGTGGAGGGCGTGCCGCACATCGCGCCCGGGGCGGCGGCGACCGACAGCCTGCTCCTGTGCGACGACGGCGGCGTGCCGTTGCCGCAGGTGCTGCAGTCCGGGCGTCTGGGCCTGGACGAGAAGCTGACGCTGGCGCTGGAGCTGAGCCGCGCGGTGGCGGCGGTGCACCGGCACGGCGTGGTGCACCGGGACATCAACCCCGCCAACATCCTGCTGCTGGCCGACCTGCGGCCGGTGCTGATCGATTTCAACATCGCCGGCGTGTTCGCCGACGACCATCCCGTCTTCACCCACCAGAGCGACATCGCCGGCACGCTGTCGTACATGGCGCCGGAGCAGACCGGCCGCACCGGCCGCGCGGTCGACCAGCGCGCCGACCTCTATTCGCTGGGCGTGGTGTTCTACGAGCTGGCGACCGGCCGCCGCCCGTTCGAGAGCGAGGACCTGCTGGAGCTGATCCACGACCACCTGGTGCGCGTGCCGGTGGCGCCGCTGGAGCTGAACCCGCAGCTGCCGCCGGCCCTGCCCGACATCGTCATGCGCCTGCTGGAGAAGGACGCCGAGCGCCGCTACCAGAGCGCCGAGGGCCTGGCCGAGGACCTGGCGCGGCTGCGGCAGGCGCTGGCGCGAGGCGACCGCGCGCGGTTCCCGCTCGGCGAGCACGATTTTCCCCTGCGGCTGGCGCCACCCACCCAGCTCGTCGGCCGCGGCGGCGACGTCAAGGTGCTGCGCAACGCCCTCGACCAGGCCGCCAGCGGCCGCTGCCGCGCCCTGTTCGTCACCGGTGGCGCCGGGGTGGGCAAGGGCGCGCTGATCGATGAACTGCGGCCGCTGGTGACGGAACGCCGCGGCTGGTTCGTCTCCGGCAAGTTCGACCGCTACAGCAAGGATGCGCCGTCCGCCACGGTGCAGGCATTCCGTGCCCTGGGCCGGCTGCTGCTGGCCGAGCCCGAAACCGAGCTGGCGCGGCACCGTGCGCGCCTGCTGGCGGCGCTGGGGCCCAACGTCGGCATCGGCCCGGCCAGTCTGCAGGAATTCATGCTGCTGCTGGGCACCGGCGAAAAGCAGGTGGTGAGCGATCCGGTGGAAGCCGAGGCGCGCCTGCTGCAGGCCTGCGTCGACATGCTGCGCTGCATCGCCTCGCCGGAACGGCCGCTGGTGATGGTGCTCGACGACCTGCAGGAGACCGCCGAGATCACCGTGCGTTTCGTCAACGCGGTGCTGACGTCCGGCAAGCCGCTGCCCGGCTTCCTGCTGGTGGGCGCTTACCGCGACGCCGAGGTCGGCGAAGGTCATCCGCTGGCGGCGCGGCTGGAGCAGTGGGAGAAGCTCGGCGTGGCCCCGGCGCGGCTGCCGCTGTCGAATCTGGCGCCGGACGACCTGTGCGTGCTGGTGGGCAAGATGCTGCGCCTGGAGCCGGAGCAGGCCGCGCCGCTGAGCGCGGTGCTGGCGGCGCGCACCGAGCGCAATCCCAACGACACCATCGAACTGATCAACGCGCTGCGTCTCGACGGCCTGCTCGCCCGCGGCGAGGGTGGCTGGCGCTGGGATGCCGCGGCCATCGAGCGCTACGTCGGCAAGTGCGAAGTGGTGGACCTGCTCGGCCGGCGCATCGAGCGCCTGTCGATGGCGGCGCGCGCGCTGCTCGAGTTGATGGCCTGCATCAGCGGCGACGTCCGCCTCGGCCTGCTCGCCGTGGCCGGTGGGCTCGCGCCCGCCGAGATCGAGGCGCGGCTGGGCGCGGCGCTCGACGACGGCCTGCTGCTGATGGAGCAGAGCCACGAGATCACCCTGCGCTTCCGCCACGACCGTGTGCAGCAGGCGGTGCTGGACCGGCTGGAGCCGGCGGCGCGGCGACGCCACCATCTCGCCATCGCCCGGCGCCTGGCGCGGCAGCCGGAATTCGCCTTGATCGCGGCGGAGCAGTATCTCGCGGCGACAGAGGCGCTCGACGCGTCCGTCGACGGCGAGGAACGGCGCCACATGGTGGACCTGTTCCGCGCGGCCGCGGGCGAAAAGCGCGTCGCCAACAACCTCGCGGCGGAACGCTTCCTCGCCGCCGCCATCGATCTGCTCGGCGGCCTCGGCGATGCCGCCGACGCGGTGGCGCTGTTCGATCTGCGGGTGGAGCGGCACGCCGCCCTGTGCGGGCTGGCGCGCTACGACGAGGCCGATGCCCTGTACCGTTCCATCGCGCAGGACTGCGCCGATCCGCTGCGGCTGGCCGACGCCGCCTGCGTGCAGCTGTCCAGCCTGTGCAACCGCAACCGCATGCGCGAGGCGGTCGACCTCGGCCTGCAGATGCTGGCGCAGTTCGGGGTGGCGCCGCCGGCGGAGCTGCAGCCGGCGATCGGCGCCGGGCTGGCCCGGCTCGGCCGCTGGATCGCCGGCACCGACAAGGCCGACGACGCCGGCCGCGCCGAACTCGATGACCCGCGCGTGCTGGCGCTGTGCCGGCTGGTGAAGAAGACCCAGACGCCGGCGTTCTTCTGCGATCCTACGCTGCACGCCTGGCTGACGCTGGAGAGCCACCGGCTATGGGTGGAGCACGGGCCCTGCGCCACGCTGCTGTCCTGCCTGGGCCTGGCGCCGATGCTGCTGATCGCGGTGCTGAAGAACTACCGCGCCGCCTACGCGGTGGCGCGCCACCTGCTGGCGGTGGGCGAGGCGCGCGGCTACGAGCCGGCCACCTCGATGGCGCGCTTCATCTACATGATCAGCTCCAAGCACTGGTTCGAGCCGGCGGAGGACAGCGTGCGCGAAGCGCACCGCGCGCGCGAGGTTCTGCTCAAGGCGGGCGAGGTGCAGTACACCTCCTACACCTACCACGTGGCGATCTTCGCCCTGCTCAACTGCGCGCCCACGCTCGACGCCACCATGGGCGAGATCGACGCCGGCCTGGCGTTCGAGGCGCGCAGCGGCGACCAGCACAACACCGCGGTGACCCTGGCGTTCCGGCAGTTCGTGCGGGCCATGCGGGGCGTCACCCGCGAGCCCGGCGGCTTCGGCGACGACGGGTTCGACGAGGGCGTGTACGAGGCCTGCGTCGACGCCATGCAGTCCGGCGTCACCGTGTCCTATCACACCATGCGCGCCCTGTCGGCGGCGCTCTTCGGCGACGAGGCCGGCCTGGTGCGCCACGCCGCGGTGGCCATGCCGCTGCTGGCCCGCGCTCCCGGCTTCTACACCAGCGCCATCGCCCAAGTGTTGCAGGCACTGGCGTTGGCGGTGCGGGTGCGCGGCGCGGCCGAGGGCGAACGGGCCGCCCTGCTGGCGGAGCTGGACGCGCGCCGCGAGTGGCTGGCGCAGCGGGCGGCCGACGCGCCGATGAATTTCCTGCACCTGCGGCACCTGCTCGACGCCGAGCGCGCCTGGGCGGTGGCCGACGCCTGGACCGCCGCCGCCGCCTTCGACCAGGCCCTGCGCGAACTGGAGGGCCGCAGCCGGCCCTGGCAGCATGGCCTGATCGCCGAACGCGCCGGCCTGTTCCACCTGGCGCAGGGCATGCAGCACACCGGGCAGGCCCTGCTGGCGGAGGCGTGCACCGCCTTCCAGCGCTGGGGCGCCACCGCCAAGGTGCTGGACCTGCTGCGCCGCCACCCGTTCCTGCGCGCCGAGGCCGCGGCCCAGTCCGGCGGCGAGGGCGGCACCCTGCGCAGCACCATCATGTCGTCGCAGGCGGTGGACATGCTGGCGGTGCTGCGCGCTTCGCAGGCGCTCAGCTCGGAGACCAGCGTGGCCGGCATCAACGCCCGTGTCGGCGAGCTGCTGGGCGCCATGACCGGCGCCACCTCGGTGTTGCTGGCGGTGAAGCGCGACGACCCGCAGGGGTGGTTTCTGTCGGCCTCGATGGACCAGGCCGAGCCGGTGTCGGTGGAGGAGGCTGCCGCGCGCGGCCTGCTGCCGCTGTCCGCCTTCCGCTACGCCGAGCGCACCCGCGAGCAGCTGGTGGTGGCGGACGCCACCCACGACGACCGCTTCTCGCGCGATCCCTACCTGGCCGGCGTCGCGCAGTGCTCGCTGCTGATCCTGCCGGTGCACAGCAAGGGCGAGCTGCGCGCGGTGCTGCTGCTGGAGAACCGGCAGAGCCGCGGCGCCTTCTGCGGCGATGGCCTCGATACCGTGGCGCTCATCGCCGGGCAGCTGTCGGTGTCGCTCGACAACGCCCTGCTGTACGCCTCGCTGGAGCGCAAGGTGGCCGAGCGCACCGCCGCGCTGGAAGCGGCCAACCGGCAGCTCGAGCAGCTCAGCATCACCGACGCCCTCACCGGCCTGCCCAACCGGCGCCGCTTCAACGAGGCGCTGGAGGCGGAATGGTGCCGCGCCAAGCGCGCCGGCGAGCCGGTCGGCTTGGCGCTGATCGACATCGACCATTTCAAGCTCTACAACGACCACTACGGCCACCAGGGCGGCGACGCCTGCCTCAAGCTGGTGGCCGAGGCGATGAAGGGCGCGCTGCGCGCCGGTCCCGACGTGGTGGCCCGCTACGGCGGCGAGGAATTCGTGCTGGTGCTGCCCGGCACCGCCCTGGCCGGCACCGCGATCGTGGCCGAGCGCCTGCGCGCGGCGGTGGCGCAGCTCAGCCAGCCGCACGCGCAATCCGGCCATGGCATCGTCACCGTCAGCATCGGCATCGCGTCCTGCGTGCCGTCGGTGGACACGCCGCCGGAGCGCCTGGTCGAGCTGGCCGACGCGGCGCTGTATACGGCCAAGCGCGAGGGGCGCAACCGGGTGGTGAGCCAGCCGTAGGAGGTGAGGGGTGAGGTCGCGCCCTGCGGGCGCTGTGGGGAGACAAGCTTGTCTCCGCACTCCTCACTCCAAAAAATGCCTCAGCGCCTGTCGCAACGGCACCAGCCTGCGCCCGGCCTCGGCTTCGGCGATGGCGGCCTCCGCCACCATGCCCACCCATAGCCGCGCCGCCTGCTCCGGGCCCGGCCACTTCATCGCCGCGAACTCCGCCGCCGCCAGGGCGGCGAAGCGCGCGTTCTGCGCCGACACCGCCTGCTGGATGGCGGGCTCGGCGCGGGCGCCGAGCAGCATGGCCTTGATCGCATGCTGCTCGCAGCAGCCGTCCAGGTAAGCCAGGCTGCCGCGCAGCAGGCGCTGCACCCCGTGGGGCAAAGTGCCGGCTGATTGTTCGATGCGCCGGGCGAGCTGGTCGTGGAAGCGGCTGTGCAGCGCCACCAGGAAGTCCTCGCGGGTGGCGAAGTGCACGTAGAAGGTGCCCTTGGCGACACCGGCGGCGTTGACCACCTCGTCCACCCGCAACGAGGAAAGAGCGCCGGCGTGGGCCAGCTTCAGGCCGGCGTCGAGCAGGCGTTCGCGGGTGGGACTGCCGTCACGCGGCATGGGAAAGCTCCAATTCCTTCCAGAACGGCTCCACCGCGGCGAGGAAGGCTTGCGGCACCTCGGCGAACGGCGCGTGGCCGCAGTCCAGCACCAGCTGGCGTGCGCCGGGGATGGCGCGGGCGCAGTTGCGGCCGTCGCGCTTTGGCGGCAGCACCGGGTCGTGCTTGCCGCTGATCACCAGCGTGGGTACCTGCAGCCCGCCGCAGCGCCCGCGCAGATCGTGCTGCGGATCGAGGAAGCTGCGCCACACCGCGGCGTTCACCTGCAGCGCAGCCGGCGTGGCCTGCTCGCCGCCGGCGCGGGCGATCATCGCCCGCGTCCACTCGTTGCGCTCGCGCAGGTAATAGCGGGTGAAGCCGCTGCCGAGCAGGCGCTTGAACCAGACCTGTCCCTGCAACGAGCAGAAGGCGCGGGTGACGGCGTTGTGATCGGTGAAGCCGCCGGGGGAGACCAGCACCAGGCTCTTCACCCGCTGCGGCTTGCGCAGCGCGTAACGTACCGCCACGTTGGCGCCGACCGAGTTGCCGAGCAGGTGAGCGGCCGGGATCTCCAGGGCGTCCATGAAGGCGTCGAAGCAGTCCAGGAAATGGCTCGCGCCGGCGCGCGACGGCGGCTCCGGCGCGGGGCTGGCGCCATAGCCGGGCCAGTCCAGCCGCAGCACGCGAAAGCGCTGGGCCAGCTGCGGCACCACCGCGTCGAAGTCGCGGCCGTCGCCGGGGTTGGCCGACAACATCACCAGCCAGGGGCCCTGGCCTTCGACCCGGTAGGACAGTTGCAGTGGAGCGAGGAATTTCTGTGTCATGTGACGGCTCCATAAATGACCGACTAGTCGGTCATAAATTAATCCTACGCCGGGGTCATTGCAAGCGCGGAACTTAGACGCCGTTCACACAATCCACTTCTACGGGCCGGTCCGGCGCTGGCGGCAGCCACCGGTCACGGCCACAATGACACTCGCACACAGGGGCCAGGGACATGAAACAGCTCAGCGGTCTGGACGCCTTGTTCCTCAACATCGAGAGTGCCGAGGCGCCGATGCACATTGGCGGCGTGGCGATCCTCGACCTGGCGCATGCGCCGCCCGGCTTCGGCTTCGCCGCCGTGCGCCAGCGCATCGCCGAACGCCTGCACCTGCTGCCCGGCCTGCGCCGGCGGCTGGTGGGCATGCCGTTCAACCTGGTGCCGCCGCTGTGGATCGAGGATCCGGACTTCCGTCTCGACCGCCATGTGCGGCAGGTGCAGCTCAAGCCGCCGGGCCGCGACGTGCAGCTCGCCGAGCTGGTGGCCACCCTCACCGCTACGCCGCTGCCGCGCGACCGGCCGCTGTGGAGCTTCCACTACGTGGAGGGGCTGTCGCGCAGGCGTGCCGCCTGCATCTCGATCATCCACCACGCCTGTGTCGACGGCATCTTCGGCGCCGAGCTGATGGGCAAGCTGCTGGACCCGGTGCCCGAGCCGCCCCGGCCGGCGCCCTCGGCCGAGTGGGACCCGGACGAGTTCCCGCTGGCGATCGACCGCCTGCGGTTTACCGTCCGCCAGGCCTGGACCCGCCACCGCCGCTTCCTCGGCCTGGTGCGCAGCAGCGCGCCGCAGGTGCTGCGGCTGGGCCGCTCGCTGCTTGGTGGCGGGCCGGATCGCGCTGAGGATGCCGAGGCGCCGACCGCGTTCAAGGGGCTCAAGCCGGCGCCGCGCACGCGCTTCAACGTCGCCATCGGCGCCGGTCGCAGCTACGCCTTCCGCTCGCTGCCGCTGGAGCGGATCAAGGCGGTGAAGAACGCCTTCGGCATCAGCCTCAACGACGCCGTGCTGCTGGTCTGCACCGGCGCCCTGCGCGAGTACCTGCGCGGCAAGAACGAGTTGCCGGCGCGGCCGCTGGTGGCGGCGGTGCCGATCTCGGTGCGCACGCCGAAGGACGACACCGAGGGCAACCGCGTCTCCATGCTCACCGCCGAGCTGCCGACGCAGCTCGACGACCCGCTGCAGCGCGTCACCGCGCTGATGCGCAGCACGGTGCAGCTCAAGCGCGTCCACCGCGCGGTGCCGGCGCGGCTGCTCAGCGACTGGATGGAGCTGCCCGCGCCGGCGCTGATGGCCCGCGCCGCGCGGGTGTACGAGAACTTCGTCCACAGCGACCGCCTCAAGTCGCCGGTCAACGTGCTGATCTCCAATGTGCCGGGGCCGCGCGAGCCGCTGTACCTGGCGGGCGCGCCGCTGCTGGCGAGCTATCCGATCAGCATCCCCTATCACGGCCTGGCCCTGAACATCACCGTGTTCAGCTACTGCGGCCAGCTCGACATCGGCCTCACCGCCTGCCGCGACGCGGTGCCCGACATCCGCCACTTGATGGATCTGCACGCCGCCGCGCTGGACGAACTGACGGCTGCGGCGGGCCTGATTCCGCCCGCGTCCGTCCGGCGGGCGCCTCCGCTCCGCGACGCGCAAGCGAAACCCGTGCGAAAACAGGCACAATAGGTCCCATCGCGCCACGGAACGCGCACCAGGACTAACGACATGTCGCCGGGGATGGAGGATGGATAGCACTGATGTTCTGATCAACCTGCTCTATTGCGTGGCGACCGATGGCGACTGGCAGTCGTACCGGGGTCGCGCCCTGAGCCTGTTGTGCGAGCGGCTGGGCGCCACTTCCGGCGCCTGGTCCTCCCGCGGCATCAAGTCCAGCGACGGCGAGCTGACCCAGCACCCGCAGCCGTTCGTGACCCAGGCGGCGCTGTCGCGGCTGGTCCTGCCCAAGGGCGAGTGCGCGGCGGTGGTGGAAGCGGCCCCGGCGACGGTCGGCTTCGTTTATTCGCCGCCCAAGACCGAGCTGTTCCACACCTTGGTGCTCAACTTCCCGGCACGCGTCAAGCGCCCGGAGGACGCCATCGTCAGCCGCGTCGGCATGCATCTGTGCGCCGCCGGCATCCTCTCCATGCTGCAGTTCGTGCGCCGCGACGACTGGCTCTACTCCATGGGCCGCGCCAACCGTGGCTCGGCCGCGCTGGTGGATGGCAACGGCACCGTCTTCGCCGTCAGCGGGCGCTTCCGCGGCCTGCTGGAGGAGCTGGGCCATTCCGGCGACGCACCGCGGCTGCCGTTCCCCCTGCCCGAGCACGTGCTGGGCGAGGAGGGCGGCGAGCTGATGGAGGGCGGCCTGCACCTGCGCGTGGCGCGCTGCGGCGCCATCTACCTGCTGCACGCCCGCAAGCCGCTGCCGCTGGACGCGCTGTCGCCCCGCGAGCAGGAGATCGCGCGCGCCCTCAGCAACGGCAAGACGCTCAAGTCCATCGCCCGCCAGTACGGCATCGCCGTGTCCACCGTGGCCAACCACACCACGCGCATCTACCGCAAGCTGGCGATCTACCGCCGCGAGGACCTGATCGAGCTGCTGCACATGAAGCCGAGCACGGTGCGGTAGGAAAGGTCTGATCAAGCGCATCAGGCAGGTATCGGCGCTGTTGATCGCGCTCAGCCTGGTCCTGCCGGAGCGGTCCTGCGTGCACGACGGCGCCGTCGAGGTCGTCTATCCCTTGTCCGCCGCGGACTCCGTGGCGACGGCCGCCGGCGTGATCGCGGTCTACCTGGCGCCGCTGCTGTTCACCCTGACCGACGCGTTCCCGCTGGTCCTGCTGTCGGCTGGGATTGCCGTCGTGTCCGTCAGCCTGTATGCCGTGACCTACATCGGCGCGGTGCTGGCGTCCTCGCTGCTGGTCGGCTGGTACCTCGATGCGGCCGGCGCCGTGGTCTATGCCGCCGCCTCGGCCATCGATCTGTGGCGGCGGTCGCGGCCGGTTGCGGTGGGGGCGGTGGCGGCGAGCGCCGGCGGGGTGCTCGGCCTGGCGCAGGACAGCGCGGCGATCGCGGCGGGGGGAGCGCTGGCGGGCCTGCTGCTGGGAGCGGCCTTCGCCCGCGTCGGACGGACCACGCCGCGCTGATCCCGCCGGCTCCGCCGGCAGCGCGCCGTTTGAATTGCCCGGTCGGCGACGTAACATAGGGTCCGCTCCACCGCCCCCGTCGCACCGGGAGGCGGGACGCCGCCGTGGAAGAGCTTCGGAGAAGCTCGCGCGCGGGCCGGAGCCGCCCAACCAGGAGACGCAAACAATGAGCGCCCAGAAACCGGTCATCATCTACACGCTGACCGATGAAGCTCCACTGCTCGCAACCTACGCCTTTCTGCCCGTGATGCGCACCTTTATGGAGCCCGCCGGGATCAAGCTGGTGACCAGCGACATCTCGGTGGCGGCCCGCATCCTGGGCGAGTTCCCCGACTTCCTGACCGCGGAGCAGCGGGTGCCGGACAACCTGGCGGAACTGGGCCGGCTGACCCTGCTGCCCGACACCAACATCATCAAGCTGCCCAATATCAGTGCATCGCTGCCACAGCTGGTCGCCGCCATCAAGGAGCTGCAGGGCAGGGGCTACAAGGTGCCGGACTATCCCGAGGATCCCAAGACCGAGGAGGAGCAGGCCATCCGCAAGCGCTACGCCAGGTGCCTGGGCAGCGCGGTCAACCCGGTGCTGCGCGAGGGCAACTCCGACCGCCGCGCGCCCAAGGCGGTGAAGGAGTACGCCCGCAAGCACCCGCACAGCATGGGCGAGTGGAGCATGGCCTCGCGCACCCACGTGGCGCACATGCGCCACGGCGACTTCTACCACGGCGAGAAGTCGATGACGCTGGACCGCGCGCGCAACGTCAAGATGGAGCTGGTGGCGAACAGCGGCAAGACCGTCGTGCTCAAGCCCAAGGTGGCGCTGCAGGACGGCGAGATCATCGACAGCATGTTCATGAGCAAGAAGGCGCTGTGCGCCTTCTACGAGGAGCAGATGGAGGACGCGCGCAAGACCGGCGTGATGTTCTCGCTGCACGTCAAGGCCACCATGATGAAGGTGTCGCACCCGATCGTGTTCGGCCACGCCGTGCGTATCTTCTACAAGGAGGCCTTCGCCAAGCACGGCAAGCTGTTCGACGAGCTGGGCGTGAACGTCAACAACGGCATGGTCAACCTGTACGACAAGATCGAGTCGCTGCCGACCAGCAAGCACGACGAGATCATCCGCGACCTGCACGCCTGCCACGAGCACCGGCCGGAGCTGGCCATGGTGGACTCGGCCAAGGGCATCTCCAACCTGCACGCGCCCAACGACGTCATCGTCGACGCCTCCATGCCGGCCATGATCCGCCTGGGCGGCAAGATGTACGGCGCCGACGGCCGCCCCAAGGACACCAAGGCGGTGATCCCGGAGAGCACCTTCGCCCGCATCTACCAGGAGATCATCAACTTCTGCAAGACCAACGGCGCCTTCGACCCCACCACCATGGGCACGGTGCCCAACGTCGGCCTGATGGCGCAGCAGGCGGAGGAGTACGGCTCACACGACAAGACCTTCGAGATCCCGGAGGACGGCGAGGCCCGCATCGTCGACCTCGACACCGGCGAGGTGCTGCTGGTGCAACACGTGGAGACCGGCGACATCTGGCGCATGTGCCAGGTGAAGGACGCGCCGATCCGCGACTGGGTCAAGCTGGCCGTCACCCGCTGCCGCAACTCCGGCATGCCCGCCGTGTTCTGGCTGGACCCGTACCGCCCCCACGAGGCCGAGCTGATCAAGAAGGTGGAGAAATACCTCAAGGACCACGACACCAGCGGGCTCGACATCCACATCATGTCGCAGGTGCGCGCCATGCGTTATTCGCTGGAGCGCGTGATCCGCGGCCTGGACACCATCTCCGTCACCGGCAACATCCTGCGCGACTACCTGACCGACCTGTTCCCCATCATGGAGCTGGGCACCAGCGCCAAGATGCTCTCCATCGTGCCGCTGATGGCCGGCGGCGGCATGTACGAGACCGGCGCCGGCGGCTCGGCGCCCAAGCACGTCAAGCAGCTGGTGGAGGAAAACCACCTGCGCTGGGATTCGCTGGGCGAGTTCATGGCGCTGGGCGCGAGCCTGGAGGACCTCGGCATCAAGACCGGCAACCAGAAGGCCAAGGTGCTGGCCGGCACGCTCGACTCCGCCATCGGCAAGCTGCTCGACAACAACAAGAACCCCTCGCCCAAGACCGGCCAGCTCGACAACCGCGGCAGCCAGTTCTACCTGGCCATGTACTGGGCGCAGGAGCTGGCGGCGCAGACCCAGGACAAGGAGCTGCAGGCGCGCTTCGCCCCGCTGGCGAAGACGCTGGCCGACAACGAGCAGAAGATCGTGGCGGAGCTGTCCGCGGTGCAGGGCAAGCCCGCCGACATCGGCGGCTACTACATGGCCGATCCCGCCAAGTTAAACGAGGTGATGCGGCCGAGCGGGACGTTCAACGCGGCATTGAGCGCGGCGCTCGGCTGAGTCCGGCCGGGAGGCGCAACGGATTTCCAACCCGCCCGAGTCGGACATTCTCTGATTAGTTTGGCTACGTGGTCCCCGCGCAGGCGGGGACCCGGTTCTGCTTCAGGCTTCGCGCAAAATCGAAAACTGGATTCCGCCTTCGCGGGACGACGAACCGTCGTGCCATAAAAAAGGACGGCTCCCGCAGGAGCCGTCCCGGGTACCGCTGCTGCGATCTCAGTGCGTGATCAGCACGCCGCCCAGGCGCTGGCCGGCGGTCGCCTGCTCGACGACCGTGAAGGTCTGAGCCGGTGCGCCGGAAGCCGGCGCCGTGAGGGCGAGCTGGCTGGCCGGGATGCTGATGCTCACCACCTGGTTGGGGTCCGCGCCCAGGTCGTGGGTGCCGTCGTCGCTGGTGGTGGAGGTGGTGGCGTAGAGCGTCACCGAGCCGTCGCTGTTGCTGCGGCCGGTGAGGTTGCGCAGGCCGTCGGTGTAGACGTGCCAGGACGAGGGCGCGCCCTTGGCCGGGCTGGGGTTGGTGACGGTGGCGGTGGAGGTGCTGGTGTTGATGTTGAGGCCGCCCTGGTAGGTGGCCACCAGCGTCCAGGTGCTGGCGGTGCTGGAGTAGCTCCACTGCTGCAGGCCGGCGAAGCTGGTCACCTTGCCGCTGGCGCCCTCGAGCGTGCCGTCGCCCTCGTCAGCCACGAACAGCGTGGTGGCGTTGGCGAACCAGATGCCGAACGGATGCGGCGTGGGGATGGCCGGCGTGCCCTCGGCGGTCTTCTCCGACAGCGTGTTGAAGCCGGGCAGGATGGTGATGGCCGCGTCGCTGACCACGCCGCCGTTGGCGAAGCCGCCCGCGTTGCCGACCTGGTACACGGTGTTGACGCCGTTGCTGCCGCTGCCCTTGGTGACGTACAGGGTGTTGTTGAACATCGTCAGGCCGCGATAGTTGTCGTCCTTGCCGGTCTTGTCGTCGGCCTGGGCCTTACCGTTGTACATCGCCTGCGACACCGCGAAACCGAACTGGTAGCCCTTGGCCTCGCAGCCCGCGGTGGCCGCCGCCGGCACCAGGGCGCCGACCGGGAAGGTATCGCCGCCGTCGGAAACGCCGGCCTGGTAGAACTGCACGCCGGTGTTCTGGCTGAGCAGGCACAGGCCCGCCGTGCTGGCGCTGCCGTTGCCAGCGTTGCCGGTCATGTAGTAGTAGCCGTTGGCCAGGACCACCGCGCGGCCGTTGTTGCCGCTGTAGGCGTTGACCGGGATCACGCTGAGCGCGCCGCTCGACAGGCTGACCTGGCCGATGGCGCGCTGGTAGATCGACGCCACCGGGTTGGTCTGGTCGTAGGCCTCGTCGGTGTTGGAGTTGGACACGTCGAGCGTGTTGACCGGGGCCTTGTAGCCCATGAAGGTCACCGCCGTGCCGTCGAGCGATTCGTTCAGCGCCAGCTCGGACTTGGACGAGAAGCTGCTGGCCATCTGCGTGGGGTCGATCGCGATGGTCACGGTGGCGCTGCCGTTGGCCGGGTTCACGATGTCGAGGAAGATCGGCGAGCTCACGCCGAAGGAGGCGTCCGGCGTCTCGTTCTCGAACACCTCGGGGAAGCCGCCGTCGGCGATGGCGTTGCCGCCGCCGGGCAGGGCCTGGCCCACGATGACCGTGCTGGCCGTGCCGGTGTAGTTGGTGCGGCTGACCAGCAGGCTGCCGGCCGGGATCGACGTGGCCGCGCTGGTCGGCGTGGTGGTCGTGGAGGAGCTGCCGTTGCTGTTGTTGTTGTCGCAGCCGGACAGCGCACCGGCCGCCGCGAGGGCGGAGAGGGAGAGGGCCTGCAGTTTGTTCATTGTCATTTGGGGTCCTGTTGAAGTGGCCGAGCACGTCGGCGGAACGCAGCTTGCGTCTGCCACGAACGGGCACACCGCCCCCATCCCGCAGCCTGGGACGGCGGGTCGGACGCCGGAGCGTGGAGGGTGCGGATTATCCGGACGCAGTGATGACATACTTGTGACAACGGCGCGCAGTGGCGCCTCCCGGCGCAAGCGGGACCTGACGAATACCCGTGTGGGATCGGCGTTTGCGGCGCGGCACGCAGTTCGGGGCGCACGATGTAAACTTTCGTAACGCGTGCCAGGCCCTGGAGAGACGTCGATATGAAGATCCGGCAAGCGCTCGAGACCGGCGCCTTCCTCCTGCTGTCCGCCCTGCTCGCATATTGCTGGCTGGCGCTGGCGCCGCCGGTTCCGCTCGCTGAATACGCCTACAACCCCGCCTACTTCGCGCTGGCGGCCGGCACCCTGACCTCGGCACTCTATCTCGCGCTGCGCCTCGCGCCCGCCCGTACCGAGGGCCTGGAAAGGCTGCTGCTGGCCCTGTTCCTCGCCGCCATGCCGCTGATCTACCTGTGGGCCGCGCTGCGCTCCGGCGACCGCGCGGGTGCGTTGATTGAAGCCGGGGGCTTCTGCGTCTACGGCGCGCTGGCGTTCGTCGGCTATCGCCGCTCGGTCGCGCTGCTGGGCTTGGGCATCATCGCCCACGGCGTGGGCTGGGACGCCTGGCACCACCATCACGCCGCGTACATCGAGCCCTGGTATCCGTTCGGATGTTTCGTGGTCGACGCGGGGCTGGGGTTGCTGGTGCTGGTGCGGCATGCGGGTTTGCGGCCCCTTGCGCCGCGTCCCGGCGCCGGCGTGTAGTCAAGCGAAGCACACACACGATCTTCGGCGTGCTGCTGTGGCAAGCCCCGGTCCGATGCCGCCCCAGCCCGCGTCGGGGCGGCATCGCCTGCTACATCACGCCCGCCGCGCTCACAGGCTCTGCAGGAAATTGATGAGATCCTGCCGCTGCTGCGCGCTCAGGTTGAGGTTGAACCTGCCGTTGTAGAAGTCCACCACGTTGGCCAGCGTAGCCGCGGAGCCGTTGTGGAAATACGGCGCGCGGGCCGGCAGTCCGCGCAGGCCCGGCACCTTGAAGTGCCCGAGGTCGGCGCAGTTGCCGGTGATCATGGCGCGGCCGAGGTCCGACAGCTGCATGCTGCTTCCCACGAGAGGGCCAGTCACGCATTGCACGTTGAACAGCGGCAGGCCAGCCGTGGTCAGCGGCGGAGTGGCGCCGGCCGGCGCGGGCGGCGGCGGATGGGCCACGCCGATGTCCATGAACTGGGCGATGGAGTGGCCGCCCGCGCTGGGCGTGTCGTGGCATACGCTGCAGGTGCCGCGGATGCTGGCCACACCCACCACGTCGTTGAGCCCGCCCACACCGCTGATGTTGAACGGCAGCGTGTTGAACAGGTTCTCGCCGCGGGCGATGGACTGCGCCGCCGCGTCGAGCCCGGTGGGCGAGTTGAACCAGTTGCTGAACATGGTGAAGACGTTGGGGTTGAACGCCGTGTGGGTGGGGTTGTGGCCGAACGGGTCGTTCACGCCGTCATAGAAGCCGACGCTCTGGTTGGCCAGGGCGAAGGGACCGGCGCTGGCGCCGCCGGTGGTGAGGCTGCCGGCGGCGTTGTCCTCGATCTGGCTGGTGAACAGGTTGCTCTCGAAGCCGGTGATGGTGGACAGCACCGCCGCACCGGGATCGCTGCTGGCCTGCTCGTGGCCCAGGATGGCGTCGGTGACCTGCTGCGCGAGGCTGGGCTCGCGGCCGTCCCACATGATGGTCGAGAGGTAGGCGAGGTTGGTGCTGGGCAGCGGGCGCCGGTAGACCGAGACGATGCCGCTGCCGGGCGAAGTCAGGCCGGTGGCGGGATTGGTGTTGCAGCCGTAGGGGTCGCTGCTCACGGCGACGCGGAACTGCGCGTTCGCCGGGATCGGCAGGCCGATGCGGATCAGCGCGCGGCTGAGCAGCAGGGTATACGCCGCCTGCCGTTGCACCAGCGTGGCCACCGCGGCGGTGGGACACACCGCGCCGTCCACCGGGCGGAACAGCGGCGCGTTGCCCGAGCTGTTCTGGAAGTCCGACTGCACCTCCGCCGGGCTCAGGCTCCAGGCGTCGGCCGCCTTGTGGCAGCTGCCGCAGTAGCGGCCGTTGGTGCCCTGCGGAATGAAGAACGGGTTGCTCGACGTCGGCGGCGGCGTGACCAGCGAATAATTGGCGAAATCCCCGCTGGGGTCGCTCTGGCCCGTCGCCGGCGCGGGCGCCGGAGGCGGTGTGGGCGCGGCGGCCCGGGTTGCCGCCTCGGCGGCAAGGTCGTGCGGGGCCTGCTGCAGGCGGGCGATGGACTCGTCGCGCCAGTCTGCGGCGGCTGATCCGCACAGGATGAAAGCCGACAGGGCACAGCCCGCCGGACCCAATGACATGCGATTGGACAGTTTCACGTTGACGCTCCCTCGTGTGACGTGTGCGGGGGAGTGTTGTTGGCGCTTCGCTGAACGATGGCTGAACCGTCGTCGCGCTGGTCCTGTGGGCGACGGGATTCGCCGCATCGCCTCTCCCAGCGAGCGTGCCGCTGGTGAGCGGATTTCGCGCCGTCCATCGGCGGTGGGTCAGGAGCGAGTATTTCGATGTGGGCGCGGGGGTGTGTGCGCAGACCTGAACGCTGGCGCAGGTGGCGGCGCTATGGTCATCCCGCCGCAAGCACCGGGTGGGCATGCGCGCCGGCACCGAGACAGCATTGGCGCGCGTCGTCCAGGTTTTCGGTGCCGCCCGGCCGCACCATGCCTACTTGTTCGCCAACCGCCGCGGTAACCGAATAAAGATGCTGGTTCATGACGGAATCGGCATCTGGCTGGTGGCGCGCCGCCTGCATCAGGGGAAGTTTTGCTGGCCGCAAAGCGGCCCGATTCAGATCAGCCTGACCCGGCCGCAGCTCGATGCACTGGTGCTTGGATTGCCTTGGCAGCGCTTGGGCGAAGCAGGAGTGATTAGCGTCCTGTGATCGAAAATATTTTCGTAGTACGGTGATTTTGTTGAGGAGAAATGCCCTCTCCCGTGCCATAATTTCGGCATGCAAAACACGGTACTCGTCGATCCCGTACAGCTGCACACGATGGACGAAGCCGGGCTGCGTGACTTGGTCAGCAAGCTCTTGCAGCGCATCGATGAGGACGGTCATCAGATCCAATGGCGCGATGCCAAGATCGGCAAACTGACCTTCGAAATCGCACGGCTTCGCCGGGCCCAGTACGGGCGCAAGAGCGAGCAACTGGGCGTCACCCAGAAAACCCTGTTCGACGAAGATCTCGACGCGGACCTTGCGGCGCTGGAGCGCGAGCTGGAGGAGCTTCGCAATACCTGCACGAAGCCCAAACTCGAAGAAAGGAAGACTCCCAAGCGCAGTCCACTGCCATCCCACCTCCCCAGGATCGAATTCCGCCACGAGCCCGAGATCACCAGCTGCGCCTGCGGTTGCGCCCTGCGGCGGATTGGCGAGGACGTCAGCGAGAAGCTGGACTACACCCCCGGGGAATTCACTGTGCACCGCCACATCCGCGGCAAATGGGTGTGTGCAGAGTGCGAGACGCTGATCCAGGCTCCGGTGGCACCGGAAATCATCGACAAGGGCATCCCGACCGCAGGTTTGCTGGCCCACGTCCTGGTGGCCAAGCATTCCGATCACCTACCGCTCTACCGGCAGGAAACCATCTTCAAGCGGGCCGGCATGGCAATCCCACGCTCGACATTGTCGAGCTGGGTCGGCGTCAGCGGCTACCAGCTGCAGCCTTTAGTCGAGGTGCTGAAAGCCGAGATCCTGGGTTGCAGGGTGCTGCAGGCGGACGAAACGCCGGTGGCGATGCTGGCTCCCGGCACCGGCAAGACCCACCGCAGCTACCTGTGGGCTTATGTCGCTGGGGAATTCGAAGCCTTACGCGCGGTGGTCTACGACTTCACTTCCAGCCGCGCGGGTGAGCATCCCCGCAAATTCCTCGGGAACTGGCAGGGACACTTGGTCTGCGACGACTTCAGTGGTTACAAGGCGTGTTTTAGCAACGGCATCACCGAAGTCGGATGCATGGCACATGCGAGGAGACGCTTCGTAGAGCTACACGAGGCCAACAAGAGCCAGCTGGCGGCGGACGCCATTGAATGGATCCGGCAGCTCTATGCGGTTGAAACCTTGGTCAAGGATCGGAAACCCGAAGAGCGGCTCGAAGCGCGCAAAACGCATTCGATGCCGATTGCCAGTGCCTTCCACAACTGGCTGAGCACCCAACGTCTCCGGGTGCCGGATGGATCCGCCACGGCCAAAGCCATCGACTACAGCCTCAACCGATGGCGCGCGCTCACGCGATACCTGCAGGATCCGGCGTTGCCCATAGACAACAACCATGATGAGCGGCAAATCCGGACGTGGGCCCTCGGAAGATCCAACTGGCTCTTCGCCGGTTCACTTCAGGCCGGGCAGCGGGCTGCCGCCATCACGAGCCTGATCCAGTCGGCCAAGCTCAACGGGCTCGATCCCTTCGAGTACCTCAAGGATGTGCTGACGCGGGTGCCGACGCAGCCGACGAGCAAGCTCTCCGAACTATTGCCCCATCGCTGGAGCGCTTGAACAATGAGCAATCCGGACGGCGGTTTTATTGCGGGCACGCTCGTCCATACCAAAGATGGCTTGATGCCGATCGAGAAGATAAGGGTCGGTGACTGGGTGTTGGCGCAGCCAGAAATGAAGGGCGAGCGGGCATATAAGCGTGTAGTGAAAACACCTTTCTGCGATAACCGGGAAATATATCTGTTCAGATTTTTTAGGATGAATGGAAAGAACGCCGACATCGATGAGGTCGGAGTATCCGGAGAACATCCATTTTGGATAAAGAATAGCGCCTGGTTCGCTGCCAAAGTATTTAGGGATGGTGGTGACACCATTGAATTGCACGATGGCTCCGATGCAAAGGTGCTTTGCTCGCGATACGTATACAAAAGCGCGCCTGTTGAAAAGGGCATCGGGTGGGCATCCGATTTATGGGGGACAGATCTTGAGGACGGATCCGGGCACAAACTCGATTTTCGCAATGCAACGATTCGGATCGAGGAGGAATTCTCCTATCTATATGACTATGCGCGGGATGAAAATGGGCGGGCTATTCAGACTCCGCTGGGGGACATCGTAAATCCGGAATATAGAACTCGCGTCTACAACGTAGAGGTCGAAGATTTTCATACTTACTACGTGGGAAGGTTGGGGGCGTGGGTTCACAACGTCGGCTGCCACGTTGATTAAGTAGGGTTTTCCCAGTAGCCACGACAACGCAACTCGGGAATCAAGATGGATTCACCGGCCGCTTACGA
>JARLJS010000063.1 GCA_031291075.1 Nevskia sp.
GGTCTTCCTGCTGATGGCCGGGCTGGCCGCGGCGGGCACGCTGGTGGCGCCGGCGATCGGCTGGGCCGACCGCCGGGCCCGGGCCGATCAGGGCCAGTAGGCGCGTTTGAAGAAGCTGGCGGTCACGCACACGCTCAGCAGAATCACCAGCCCGCGCACCGCCTTCAGCGGCAGGCGCTGGCCGATGCGCCCGCCCACGTAGCCGCCGGCCAGCGCGCCCACGAGCGCGAGCACGGTCTCGGGCCACCAGACAATGCCGGCGACGATGAAGCAGACCACCGCGACCGCGTTCATCGTCGCCACCAGCAGCGTGCGCACCGGGTTGAGCGCCTTGAGGTCGTGCGCGCCCAGCAGCGACCAGGCGGCCAGCGTCATCAGCCCGACCGCGCCGCCGAAGTAGCCGCCGTAGATGCCCAGCACGTACTGCACCGCCAGCACCACCCAGTCGGGCACGTGCAGCTTGCCGCGCAGCTTTTCGGCCAGGTGGCCGCCGCTGACGAACACCACGGTGGCCGCCAGCAGCAGCCAGGGGATGACGGTGTCGAACAGCCCCGGCGGGGTGAACAGCAGCAGCAGCGCCCCGGTCAGCCCGCCCGCGAGCGAGGCGATCAGCAGCGGGGTAAAGGAAAGCTTCCCCAGCGTGACCAGCGGCATGCGGTGCTTGCCGGTGGTGTAGGCCCAGGTGCTGACCAGCGAGGCCGGCATCAGCGCCACGGTGGAGGACGCGTTGGCCACCAGCGCCGGCACGCCCACCGCCACCATGGCGGGAAAGCTGACGAAGGAACCGCCGCCGGCAATGGCATTCATGGCCCCGGCCAGAAAGCCGGCCGGGGCAAGCAGAGCGATGTTCACGGAAGACTCCCCGCCCGCCGCCAGCGATGGTCGCGGCAGGCAGGCTCAAGACACGTCAGATGAGGGTTCGACTCAGGCGTTCGCGGCGGGCACGCTGGCGCTGCCGGCCATTTGCTGGCGGCGCTGCTGCCACAGCGCGACGAAGTCGATCGGCTGGAGGAACACCGGCGGGAAGCCGCCCTCGCGGCTGACGTCGGCCAGCAGGTTGCGCGCGAAGGGGAACAGGATGCGCGGGCATTCCACCAGCAGCACC
>JARLJS010000064.1 GCA_031291075.1 Nevskia sp.
GGCGGGGTTGCTCGCTCTTATTGTCAATTACGCACAGTTGGTCGGGCGCGCGTGGCGGGGCGAAAAGGGGGGGGCAACGGCAGGGCTTGGGATTAAGCAGAGGCTCCCTGGGCTGGCGCATCCGCTACGACGGTACGCAGCGCAGTTATGTCGACGGCCCTTTCGCCGAGACCAAGGAGCTGATCGCCGGCTATACCCTGATCCAGGCGAAGTCGCGCGAGGAGGCGCTCGAATGGACGCGGCGCTTCCCCAACCCGGCGGTGGACGGCGGCGAAGGCGAGATCGAGGTGCGCCAGCTGTTCGAGCTGGACGACTTCGAGCCCAGCGAGGCGGTGGAGCGCTTCCGCGAGCTCACAGCCAAGCCGCAGCAGCCCGCTTGAGGAGGAGTGCTATGAAGAACAAGATCACGCCGTTCCTGTGGTTCGATGGCCGCGCCGAGGAGGCCATGCTGTTCTACACCTCGGTGTTCAGGAACTCGAAGCCCGTCGCCGTGTCCCGTTACGGCGACGGCGGCCCGGGACCGAAGGGAAGCGTCATGTCGGCCACCTTCGAGCTCGACGGGGTGGAGTTCATCGCCCTGAACGGCGGGCCGCAGTTCCAGTTTTCGCCCGCCATCTCGTTCTTCGTCGACTGCACGACCCAGCAGGAGGTGGACGAGCTGTGGGACAAGCTGTCCGCCGGCGGCGAGCCGGGCCGCTGCGGCTGGCTTAAGGATAAATTCGGTGTGTCCTGGCAGATCGTGCCGAAGGCGCTGGGCGAACTGTTGGGAGATCCGGACAGGCGCAAGGCGGCCCGCGTGATGCAGGCCATGATGCGGATGGATAAGCTCGACGTCGCCGGGCTCGAACGGGCCTGCAAGGAGGAATAGATGAAATACCTGTGCCTGGTGTACGGCGAGGAGGACAAGATCGCCGCGATGGACGAGCGCGAATGCCTGGCCTACGACACGGCCCTGCGCGACAGCGGTCATTGCGTGGCGTCCGAGGCCTTGCAGCCGGTGGGCACCGCCACCACGGTGCGCGTGCGCGGCGGCCGCATGTCGATGTCCGACGGGCCGTTCGCCGAGACCAAGGAAGCGCTGGCCGGCTTCTACCTGATCGAGGCGCGCGACCTCAACGAGGCGATCCAGCTCGCGGCGAAGATCCCGCCGGCCAGGGTCGGCAGCATCGAGGTGCGGCCGATCCGGCCGATCCGCGAGCAACCGCAGGCGGGGGCGGGGCAGGCGTAGTTTCGGATCGCGTGCACGCCACGCCGGCGCAAGCCGGCATGGCCACGGGTCGTCTCAGCCTGCGGCGGCGATGTGGCGTTGCAGCAGGGATGCCATCTCCTGTGACTGCGCATCCCCGCGCGCCAGCAGCCCCGCCGCCACGCCGAGCTTGTCGGCGTCCGGCCGGTTCTGGCTGAGCTTCCACTTGCCGGCGATGCGGGCGATGGGGATCTCGATGCCGACGATGGCGTCCAGCAGGCGTTCGGTGAAGTCCGCCGGCGCGTCGCTCACTTTCCATGGCTGCTTCCGGGATGCCTCGTGTGTGTCGGTGAGCCGGGTCACCAGCCGCAGCAGCCAGTCGCGGTCCTCGATGGCGCGCGGCATACCCTGGGCGTGGACGACGGCGTAGTTCCAGGTTGGGACGACCTTGCCGTGATCGTGCTTGCCCGGGTACCAGGAGGGCGTGATGTAGGTCTCGGCGCCCTGGAACACGACCAGGGACTGCGTCTGCCCCGACAACGATTGCCACACCGGGTTGGCGCGGGCGACGTGGCCGACGAGGGTGCCGTATTCACCGGCATCGGCATCGAGCAGGAAGGGGATGTGGTTGGCCTCGAGCTCGCCGCCGTCCAGGGTGACCCAGGTGCCGAGCGGATGGGACCGGATGAGGGCGTGCAGGACGGCGCGGTCGGTTTCTTCGAAATGGGTGGGGATATACATGCGGGTTCCGGTCCGACTACGGCACCTGCTGGTCGTTCAGGCCCGCCGCCGACAAGCCCTCCAGCGCCAGGCCGTAGCCGAGATCCTCGTGCAATAGCTGCTTGTAGCGGCGCGCGAACAGCAGGCGGCTGTAGCGGGCGGCGAGCGTCGGCAGGCGGGCGAACCGGGTGGCGAGTTCCAGGGCGCGCGGCATCAGCTGCGCCTTGGGCAGCACCTCGTTGGCCACGCCGAGCTGCAGCGCCTGCTGCGCGTCGAGCTGCTGCCCGGTCATCAGGAAGTAGCGGCCGCGGCCGGGGCCGAGCACGGCGGGCCAGACGATGTGCACGCCGTCGCCAGGGACCAGGCCCCATTCCAGGTGGCGGTCCTGGAACACCGCGTCCTCGCTGCACAACACGGCGTCGCACAGCAGGGCCAGCTCCGAGTGCAGCCGTGCCGGACCGTTGATGGCGGCGACCATCGGCACCTCGATGTCGAGCAGGTTCTCCAGCAGCTTGCGGCCGTCGAGGGCGACGCGGTTATAAACCCAGGGCTGGCCCATCTCCTTGAGGCCGTCCTGGTCGATGCGCAGCATCCACTCGTCGCCGGTGCCGGTGAGGATCACGGCGCGGTTGCGGCGGTCGCGGCCGATGTCGTAGAAGGCGTCGACGAAGTCGCGGTGGGTCTTGCCGTCCCACACGATGGGGCCGCCGCCGCTGTGCATGCGCAGCAGCAGCACGCCGGCCTCGTCGCGGCTCATGTGCAGGTTGTCGTAGCGGCTGAAGTATGCGGGCTCGCTCATCGCCATCCTCCGGTTGCTACACTGGGGCCAGCTTCTTAGCTTATGCGAAGAACTGCCTTCACGTGACCGTATTGGCTTTGTAGGATTGCCGCTCACTTTCCGGGGGAAACACGGTGGCCCAGAACAAACTTGGCGAAGGTTGGCGTTTCGAGACGGTGTCGGTGCACGGCGGCTACTCGCCGGACCCGACGACGAAGGCGGTGGCGGTGCCGATCTACCAGACGGTGGCCTACGCCTTCGACAGCGCCCAGCACGGCGCCGACCTGTTCGATCTCAAGGTGCCGGGCAACATCTACACCCGCATCATGAACCCGACGCAGAGCGTGCTGGAGGAGCGCCTGGCGGCGCTGGAAGGCGGCGTCGGCGCGCTGGCGCTGGCCTCGGGCCAAGCGGCGGTGACCTACTCGATCCTGACCATCGCCGAGGCCGGCGACAACATCGTGGCGTCGAGCGCGTTGTACGGCGGCACCTACAACCTGCTGGCGCACACGCTGCCGCAGTACGGCATCCGCACCCATTTCGCAGACTACCGCCGGCCGGATTCGTTCGAGCCGCTGATCGACGCCAG
Source organism: Nevskia sp. (assembly GCA_031291075.1). Taxonomy (GTDB): domain Bacteria; phylum Pseudomonadota; class Gammaproteobacteria; order Nevskiales; family Nevskiaceae; genus Nevskia. The sequence goes on from JARLJS010000064.1 coordinate 3,274, forward strand.
GACCAAGGCGATTCTGGTGGAGTCGCTCGGCAATCCGCAGGGCAACATCACCGACTTCGAGAAGGTGGCGCAGATCGCGCACCGCCACGGCGTCCCGTTGATCGTCGACAACACGGTGCCGACGCCTTACCTCTGCCGTCCCTTCGAGCACGGCGCCGACATCGTGGTGCACTCGCTGACCAAGTACCTGGGCGGCCACGGCACCAGCCTCGGCGGCGCCATTGTCGATTCCGGCAAATTCCCCTGGGCCGCGCACAAGGAGCGCTTCCGCCGCCTGAACGAGCCAGACGTGAGCTACCACGGCGTGGTCTATACCGAGGCGCTGGGGCCCGCCGCCTACATCGGCCGCGCCCGCGTGGTGCCGCTGCGCAACACCGGCGCGGCGATCTCGCCGTTCAACGCCTTCCTCATCCTGCAGGGCATCGAGACGCTGGCCCTGCGCATGGATCGCATCTGCTCCAACGCTGTCGCCGTCGCGCGGCACCTGCAGGCGCACTCCAAGGTCGCCTGGGTCAACTACGCCGGGCTGGAAGACCACCCGGACCATGGCCTGGCCCGCAAGTACCTGTCGGGCAAGGCCTCCGGCCTGTTCACCTTCGGCCTCAAGGGCGGCCAGGGCGAGGGCCGCGAGCGCGGGGCGCGCTTCCTCGACGCGCTGCAGCTGTTCACCCGCCTGGTCAACATCGGCGACGTGCGCTCGCTCGCCACCCATCCGGCCTCGACCACCCACCGCCAGCTCTCGCCGGAGGAACTGGAGCGGGCGGGCGTGCCGGAGGATGCGGTGCGCCTGTCGATCGGCATCGAGCACATCGACGACCTCGTCGCCGACCTGGACCAGGCCCTGGCCGCGGTCTGAGCGGAGTTTCCAACGGCGCCGACCGCCGGGGTGACGACCGGCGGCGCCGCTCTGTTGACACTCGTGTATACAGTCGTCTACATTAAATGTGGACGGTTGTTCACATAACGCGAGGAGATGCTGGATGCAAGCCGAACACTTCGACGTGCTGATCATCGGAGCCGGCATTTCCGGCATCGGCGCCGCCTGCCACCTGACGCGCGAGTGTCCCGGCAAGCGTTACGCCATCCTGGAGCGGCGCAACGCCATCGGCGGTACCTGGGACCTGTTCCGCTATCCAGGCATCCGCTCGGATTCGGACATGTACACCTTCGGCTTCAACTTCAAGCCGTGGACCGAGCCCAAGGTGCTGGCGGACGGCCCTTCGATCAAGAAGTACGTGCGCGACACCGCGGACGAGTACGGCGTCACCCGCAACATCCGCTTCGGCCTCAAGGTGACCGACGCCTCCTGGTCGAGCGAGGAGGGCCGCTGGACCCTTACCGCGCAGCCGGAGGCGGGCGGCGAGCCGCTGCAGTTCACCTGCAACTTCCTGCTCGGCTGCACCGGTTACTACAACTACGACGCCGGCTACCAGCCGGAATTCCCGGGGCAGAAGCGCTTCCAGGGCCAGTTCATCCACCCGCAGCACTGGCCGGAAGGGCTGGACTACGCCGGCAAGCGCGTGGTGGTGATCGGCAGCGGTGCCACCGCCATCACCCTGGTGCCCTCGATGGCCGGCACCGCCGGTCACGTCACTATGCTGCAGCGCTCGCCCACCTACATCATGTCGGTGCCGGCGATCGATCCGCTGGCCGCGCCGATGCAGCGCTTCCTGCCGGACATGGTGGTGTACCGCCTGGCCCGCATGCGCAACATCTACCTGCAGCGCTTCCTCTACGGCCTGTCGCGGCGCAGCCCGAAGACCATGCGCCGGCTGCTGCTGGCGGGTGTGCGCCGCCAGCTCGGCGGCAAGGCCGACATGCGCCACTTCACGCCCAGCTACAACCCGTGGGACGAGCGCCTGTGCGTGGTGCCCAACGGCGACCTGTTCAAGGTGATCCGCAAGGGCCAGGCCTCGGTGGTCACCGACCAGATCGAGACCTTCACCGAGCACGGCATCAAGCTGAAGTCGGGCCAGGAGCTGCCGGCCGACATCATCGTCTCCGCCACCGGCCTCAACATCCAGATGGTGGGCGGCACCCGCATCGAGGTGGACGGCAAGCGCGTCTCCCCCAGCGACTGCCTGACCTACAAGGGCGTGCTGATCGAGGGTGTGCCCAACGCGGCCATCATCATCGGTTACACCAACGCGTCCTGGACGCTGAAGGCCGACATCGCCGCCGAATACGTGTGCCGCCTGCTGCAGCACATGGACCGCAAGGGCTACACCCAGGTGGTGGCCCACGACCGCGACAACAGCCGCACCGAGGAGACCGTGCTGGGCGGGCTCAATTCCGGCTACATCCGCCGCGCCCTCGACCAGCTGCCCAAGCAGGGCCGGCAGGCGCCGTGGCGCATCACGCAGGACTACGTGCGCGACGTGCCGATGATGCGGCAGGCGCCGATCGACGACGGGCTGCTGAGCTTCAGCAGCGGCCGCCGCAAGCCGGCGGACGCGCAGGCCGGCCGCCGCGCCGGGGCGCGCGCGGCGGTGGAGGCGTAGGGCATTGCTGTCCCCTCTCCCGCCAGCGGGAGAGGGGACGCCAACGCGACCAACTCATCACCTCGCCAGGGTATACAAAGCTCTATACTGATCCCCGCCGCCGGGCATAGCGGCGGTTTGCGGCGCAGGCCGCAAAACATTTCAAACGAAATGGGGGGAGGTATGCGCACTACACGGATGTCCGCGTTGGGCGGAGCGGTGCGGTTGGGCCTGCTGGCGTTGCTGCTGTGCCTGGAAACGGCCGCGCAGGCGGCGCCCGTTGCCGGAGCGGCGCTGCGGCGCGAAGGCAGCTTCATGGTGGACGCGGACAACCGCGTGGTGCTGCTGCACGGTGTCAACGCGGTGTGGAAGCTGTCTCCCTATTACCCGCCCGACACCGCCGCCGGCTTCGGCGCCGCCGATGCCGACTTCCTGGCCACCAGCGGTTTCAACGTGGTGCGGCTGGGCGTGCTGTTCGCCGGCGTGATGCCGCAGCAGGGCGTGGTGGACCAGAACTACCTGGACCAGATCGACCGCGTGGTGCAACTGCTGGCGGCACGCGGCATCTGGGTGCTGCTCGACTTCCACCAGGACCAGTACAACGAGAAGTACCAGGGCGAGGGCTTCCCCGCCTGGGCCGTGGATCCCGGCATCCTGCCGGACGACGCCAGGTACGGCTTCCCGCTCGACGAGTTCCTGAGCCTGTCGTTGAATGGCCAGTACGACAAGCTGTGGGCCGACCGCAACGGCATCTGGAGCCAGTACCGCGCGGCGGTTGCGGCGGTGGCGGCGCGCTGGAGCAGCCAGCCCTACCTGCTCGGCTACGACCTCTTCAACGAGCCCTGGCCGGGCGCGCTGTGGCCGACCTGCTTCGAGGTGGACTGCCCGGCCTTCGACGCCACGCTGGAGAAGTTCGAGAAGAGCGCGCTGGCCGGGGTCCGCTCCGCCGACACGGCCCACTTCGCCTTCTTCGAGCCGCAGCAGCTGTTCGACTTCGGCGCGCCCAGCCGCTTCGGCCGCATCGCCGATGCGGCGGTGGGGCTGTCGTGGCACGCCTACTGCTCGGCCGAGCTGCTGTCGCCCAAGGGTCTGCCGGACGGGCCGGACTGCCCGCTGATCGAGCCGCGCACCTTCCACAACGCCGCAGCGCAGGCGGCGGAAATGGGCGCGGTGCCGCTGCTGACGGAATTCGGCGCCAGCGACGACGTGACCGACATCACCCGTGTCACCAGGCTGGCCGACCAGCACCTGGTTGGCTGGACCTACTGGGCCTACAAGACCTTCGGCGATCCCACCGGCTCCGGCCAGGCAGAGAGCCTGTTCGCCAACGACGGCGACCTGGGCACGCTCAAGCAGGCCAAGGCCAAGCTGCTGATCCGGCCGTATGCACAGGCCGTCGCGGGCATCCCGACATCGATGAGCTTCGACCCGGCATCGAAGCTGTTCACGCTGGTCTATACCCCACGTGCGGCCGGCGCGCCGACCGTAGTGTTCGTTCCCTCCAGCCAGTATCCGAACGGTTACAGCGTGAGCATCGCCGGCGCGCAGGTGGTATCGCAGCCGGGTGCCGCACTGCTGGAACTGGCCGCACAAGCGGGCGCCACCCAGGTGCGGCTGACGCTGACACCAGCACCCTGATGGGTTGGCTCGCCGCGCTCCCCGACCTGGTCACGGCGGCGGGCCTGCTGCTGGTCTGGCTGCGCCCGGACCTGACCGGCACCGCCTGGGTGGGCCGCGGCGTGGCGACGGTGCTGCTGGAATTCTTCGTCATCCATGCCGGTGGTTTCTTCGCCGTGGTGCTGTTCGGAGGGGCTCCGCGCCTGAAACGCAGCCTCTATCTCGGTGGCCTGGCGGCGCTCTACCTGCCGCTGGTGGCGGCGTACGCCTGGGCCATGCATGCCTGGTGGATGGTGGGTGCGTTCCTGTGGCTGGGCTTCACCAAGGTGCAGGCGGTATGGGGCGGCCGCGTCGACGAGGACCGCGAGCGCAAACAGTGGGCGGCGATGGTGACCTGGGCCGCGAGCGTGGTGGCGTACCTTGGCGCGGTGTGCGCCTCCGCCTTCGTCGACTGGCCCGAGTTCGGCGTGACGCCGGCGGTCCGGGCCGCGGCGGGCTTCAGCGGCGGCGGCTTGTGGGAGGCGCATCCCCACACGGCGCTGGCCGGCGGGGTGCTCTACTTCTGCGCGATGGCGCTGGTGCGGATGCTGGTCCGCGACCTGATGTTCCGCAGCAAGTCCTGAGCGGCGGCTGGCGCCCCGTGGAGGGGGCGCCAGCCGCGGACGATTACTTCTTGACCAGCGTCAGGAACAGGCCGGTGTTGGCGCCGTCGACCAGGCCCAGCTTGATCACCGGCTTGCTGAGGATGCCCTCGGGGTTGACCAGGCCGCTGGGGAAGTAGGAGCCGACCCCGTTGAAGGTGCTGCCGGCGGCGCAGTCCGCCACCACCGATTTGAACTCGTAGGCGTTGTGCGTGCCGTCCGGCACGCTCACCGTGCCGGAGATGGTGCAGCCGCCGGTGCTGCTGATGGTGCCGCTGCTGTCGATGGTGAGGGTGGGCGAGATGGTCTTGCCGGCCGCGCCGAAGCTGGTGGTGTAGGTGCCGGCGATGGTGGTCAGGGAGGCGGCGCGGTTCCAGTCGTTCGCGCTGTAGCTGGCGGTGAAGGTGCCCTCGCCGGCGGTGGCATTCGACAGGCTGCCGCTCAGGCTGTGGCTGGCCGATACCGTACCGGTGAGGGTGCCGCTGGCGGTGGCCGAGCCGTTGGCCTTGGCGCCGTTGACGCCGTAAGCGGTGTACGGCACCGAGAACGCACTGCCGCTGACGCTGAGCGCGCTGGACGGGGCGTACACCACGATGCCGGTGCCGTTCTTGGAACCGAACATGGCGTTGCCGCTCTCCTCCACCAGGCCGAAGAACACGCTGCCGGTGGTGAGGCAGGAGCCGAAGCCGGCCTTGCCGGTGGACGGGCTGGAGCCGGTGAAGGCGCCCGAGCTGCTGGCGGGGGTGAAGCGGCCGCAATAGATGCCGGGGACGGTGGCGCTGGTGCCGCCGGAGGAACTGCCGCTGGAGCCGCCACCCGAGCTGCTTGAGCTCGAGCTGGTGCCGCTCTCCGGGCTGACGCCGCTGCTGCTGCCGCAGCCGGTGAGGGCGCCCGCCGCCGCCAGGATGATGAATGGAACCGCCTGCTTCATGGATATGCTCCCTGAGATTATGCGAGGATCGAAAGCTTCGAACGCCTGCTTCCTGTGTGCCGATTCTACCGTCATATTCGACCGCTTACGTCGGCCGATGCCGTGGAATCTTTTTCCTGTCCGATATTTTGTCTACAGCCTCTCGCGTGGTGCCGAGACGTACATCAATCTTGGCCTCCAAAGCTAAGCGATTTGGCGCTTTCTGCCATCACGGCAACCGGCGGCGCTGCCCCAAAGTCTGCCTCACGGACTAGACCAACGTGCGCCGCGGCCCGACCGGGATGCGCGTGGACGGGCACGTAAGCCGCGCGCTTGTTCCCGGCATACAACAACTAAAGATCGTGCGGAGGAGAAACCTTGATGAGCCGTTTCGGCCGATTCGTCGCCGGCGTTTTGCTGATGGCTGCGCCGCTGACCCTGATCCCCTTGTGCGCCGGGGCCGCCGGCATCCTGCCGTTGCCGGTGCTGAAGGACGTTCCGGCCCCGGACTACGGCTATGGCCTCAACGCGGACCAGCCGGTCACCATGTCCGACGTCGCGGTGCTGCGCGCGGACGTGTGGTATCCGACCGACGCCTCCGGCAAGCCCGCCGCCGGTTCGTTCCCGGTGCTGCTGCAGCAGACTCCTTACAGCAAGGAGGTCATCCCGTATTCGGGCTCGATCGGCAGCACCGATGTGCGCACGCTGGTCGGGCAGGGTTACATCGTGGCCATCGCCGACACTCGCGGCTCGGGCGGTTCGCCCGGCTACATCACCCTGCTGTCGCCGCTCGAGGCCAGTGACGGCGCGACCCTGGTGCAGTGGGCGGCCGCATTGCCCGGTTCGAACGGCAAGGTTGGTTTGTTCGGCCTGTCCTACATGGGCTGCAATGCTTATCTCACCGCGGCGGCCGCGGGGCCGGGTTCGCCGGTGAAGGCGATCTTCGCCATGGCGGCGGAGAACGATCTGTACCAGGACCTGGTGTTCCAGGGCGGCCTGATCGATTCGGTCTTCGACTACGCCGTGATATCGGTGGCCGACCCGATCTGGTCCGTGGCGCAGCCGTTGTACGGGCCGCTGCTCGATGCGCTGGCCCACGGCGACACCCAGGCGCTGCAGATGTACAAGAACGCGGTGAACCTGGCCGGGCAGCACCTGTCGGTCTATTCCAAGCTGCTGCTGCCGACGATGGGCGACATCAATGCCGGCGGCGCCGCTGCCTACGACGACGACTTCTGGCAGCAGCGCAGCGTGGTCAACGTGCTGCAGCAGGTAGTGGACTACAACGTGCCGGTGTTCGCCGCCGGCGGCTGGGAGGACGTGTTCCTGCGCGGCGAGCTGCGCAACTACACCGGCCTGCAGAACGCCGCCGCCGGCCGCTCGGTCTACGCGCCGATGGTGCCGGGACAGCAGGCCGATCCGCGCTTCCAGCTCCTGATGGGGCCATGGGGGCATATCGGCTACGACGCGATCCTGATGACCAACCTGCAGCTGCGCTGGTTCGACCACTGGCTGAAGGGCAAGGACACGCCGCTGGTCCACACCGGCACGCCGCTGCACCTGTACGTGCAGCAGCCGGACGACTACACCTCCAAGTGGACGCCGACCTTCGCCGACCAGTGGATGGACACCGACCTGTGGCCGCTGCAGAACGCGCAGGCGACCAGGTACTACCTGCAGCCGGGCCGCACCGGCAGCGCGCCGAAGTCGCAGAACGACGGTTTTCTCACCACCTATGCGCCGACCGCGGGCCTGCTGGAGGCCCTGTTCGGCAGCGACGACAAGATGGACTGGACCGCGCTGCTCGGCACCCGCGCCTGCACCAAGCAGACCGACCAGTGGTTCGCCGGCGTGCCGAACTTCGCCTTTGGCGTGTTCGGGCTGCGCAGTCCCTGCCTCAACGACGATTCCAACCTGGAGACGGGGCCGGGCGCGCTGACCTATACCACCAAGCCATTCACCAGCGACCAGATCCTGGCGGGCCCCATCGACGCCAGTATCTTCATGAAGGCGAGCACCACGGAGACCGAGCTGGTGGCGACCATCGAGATGGTCGACCCGAAAACCAAGGCGGCGATACCGCTGACCAACGGCGCCCTGCTGGGCTCGCTGCGCGCGATCGACCAGTCGAAGACCTGGTACGCGCCCAACGGCGAGCCGCTGCAACCCTACCACAGCTATTCCCAAGCCACGCTGCAGCCGGTGGTGCCCGGGCAGATGACGCGCTACGACATCGAGATCTTCCCCACCGCGGTGAAGATCCCGGCCGGTTACCGCCTGCGCCTCACGCTCACCAACTACGATGCGCCGCACCTGCTGCCCACCACCGAGCAGGCGCCGAAGCTGGCCGGCGGCACCTACAGCGTGAGCCGCGAGCCGGATGCCGCGTCGTTCATCAACGTGCCCTTGCTGCCGGTGTCGGACCTGTCCACGCCGTCGCCGGCGGAGGCGACGACCCCGGTCAGCACCACGCCGCCGTTCCCCGCGCTGTAAAGACGCAGCCATTCGCAAGCCCGGTCGAGACCGGGCAGAGGCTACCGACTCCGCTTGATCCGGCACGCCGCACGACGGCGTGCCGGATTTTTTTGTTTTGTGCTCTGCGCTCCGCTTGCAAAGCCGGCGCCTCTGGATCAGTCTAACGGCCGACCCGTACCGATCGGTCACACCGGCCCGCTCCGGCCAGGCCAGCAGAGCAGGCGGGACCGGTTGCGGGGTGTGTGCATCCAGTCATCGCGGGCGCGCCGCGGAACGCCCGGCCGGCCCGCCAAAAACCAGGAGTGCAGCCGTGATCCAGCTCGATATCAATGGCAAGAGCGTGTCCTACGACGGCGACCCGGGCATGCCGCTGCTGTGGTTCCTCCGCGACGTCGCCGGCCTCACCGGCACCAAGTACGGCTGCGGCATGGCGCTGTGCGGCGCTTGCACCGTGCACCTCGACGGCGCGCCGATCCGCAGCTGCGTGACGCCGGTGGCCGCCGCCGCCGGCAAGAAGGTCACCACCATCGAAGGGGTCCATGCGGACAAGGTGGGCCACGCGGTGCAGGCTGCCTGGCAGAAGCTCGACGTGGTGCAGTGCGGCTACTGCCAGTCGGGCCAGATCATGTCGGCCGCCGCGCTGCTGCGTAGCAACCGCAAGCCGAGCGACACCGACATCGACGCGGCCATGAGCGGCAACGTGTGCCGTTGCGCCACCTATGTGCGCATCCGCGCGGCGATCCACCAGGCCGCCGCCACGCTGGCCACCGCCTGAGGAGGACGCGCCATGGACCACATCATCGTCAACGAGAGCCGGCGCCGCTTCCTGCAGGGCGCGGGGGGGCTCGCGCTCGGCATCTATCTGGGCGACGCCTTCGCCGACAGCGCGCCGGCCGTGGGCGGCGAAGCGGCAGCGGCGGCGTTCGAGCCGAACGCCTTCCTGCGCATCGGCGCCGACAACAGTGTCACCGTCATCGCCAAGCACCTGGAGATGGGGCAGGGCACCTACACCGGCCTGGCCACCCTGGTCGCGGACGAGCTGGACGCCGACTGGAGCCAGGTGAAGGTGGAGGCCGCGCCGGCCGACGTCACACGCTACAAGAACCTGTTCATGGGCATCCAGGGCACCGGCGGCAGCACCGCCATGGCCAACTCGCACGAGCAGATGCGCATGGCCGGCGCGGCGGCGCGCGCCATGCTGGTGGCGGCGGCGGCGCAGGAGTGGAAGGTGCCGGCCGACGGCATCGTGGTCAGCAAGGGCGTGCTGCATCACGCCAGCTCCGGCCGCAAGGCGAGCTTCGGCCAGCTTGCCGGCAGCGCCGCCAGGCAGCCGGTGCCGCAGGACGTGAAGCTGAAGGACCCGCAGCACTTCACCTTGATCGGCAAGCCCGCGGTGCCGCGCAAGGACAGTGTGGCCAAGACCGACGGCAGCGCGGTGTTCACCCAGGACGTGCGCCTGCCGGGCATGCTGGTGGCGGTGGTGCTGCACCCGCAGCGTTTCGGCGCGTTGCCGAAGAGCGTGGACGCGTCCAAGGCCAAGGCGGTGGCGGACGTGGTGGAGGTGGTGCAGTTCGCCGGCAACGGCCACTACTTCAGCGGCGTGGCGGTGCTGGCGAAGAACACCTGGGCGGCGCGCAACGGCCGCGACGCGCTGGCGGTGGAGTGGGACGAGAGCAAGGCGTTCAAGCTGGGCAGCGCCGAGATCATGGCGCAGTACCGCGAGGCGGCGAAGCAGCCCGGTCTGATCGCGCGCAAGGACGGCGACGTCGAGGCGGCGCTGGCCAAGCCGGCCAGGCTGATCGAGGCGGAGTACGAATTGCCCTACCTGGCGCATGCGGCGATGGAGCCGCTGAACTGCGTGGTCGAGCTCGGCGACGGCAGCTGCCGGCTGTGGAACGGCGAGCAGATCCACACCGCCGACCAGGGTGCGGTGGCGGCACTGCTTGGCATCACGCCGGACAAGGTGAGCATCACCCAGGTCTATGCCGGCGGCAGCTTCGGCCGGCGCGCCAACCCGCATGCCGACTACGTGCTGGAGGCGGTGAGCATCGCCAAGGCGGCGCGCGACAAGGGTATCAAGGCGCCGGTCAAGATGGTGTGGTTGCGCGAGGAGGACACGCGCGCCGGCTACTACCGCCCGGCCTTCTTCCATCGCGCGCGACTGGCGCTGGACGACCACGGCGCGCTGGTGGCCTGGCACCACCGCATCGTGGGGCAGTCGATCGCCAAGGGCACGCCGTTCGAGCAGTTCATGATGAAGGACGGCATCGACGACGCCTCGGTGGAAGGGCTCAACGACATGAAGTACGCCGTGCCCAACCTGCAGGTGGAGCTGAGCACGCCGGACAACGTCGCGGTGCCGGTGCAGTGGTGGCGCTCGGTGGGCAATACGCACACCGCTTTCGTCAAGGAGACGCTGGTGGACGAGGCGGCGGTGACGGCGGGCAAGGATCCGCTGGCCTACCGGCGCGCGCTGCTCGCCGGCGCGCCGCGCGAACTCGGCGTGCTGGAGCTGGCGGCGGCGAAGGCCGGCTGGGGCAAGCCGCTCAAGCCGGGCCAGGCCGGCGAGAAGCGCGGCCGCGGCATCGCCGTGCACTCCTCGTTCCACAGTTACGTGGCGCAGGTGGCCGAGGTCACGGTCAAGGCGGACGGCAGCTTCAAGGTGGACCGCGTGGTGTGCGCGGTCGACTGCGGCCTGCCGATCAACCCGGACGTGATCGTGGCGCAGATGCAGGGCGGCATCGGTTATGGCCTGTCCGCCGCGCTGCACGGCGCCATCACGCTCGAGGGCGGCGTGGTGCAGCAGTCCAATTTCCACGACTACGTGCCGCTGCGCATCGAGGAGATGCCGGCGGTGGAGGTGCACATCGTGCCGTCGGCCGAGAAGCCGACCGGGGTGGGGGAGCCGGGCACGCCGCTGATCGCGCCGGCGTTGGTCAATGCCATCGCCGCCGCCACCGGCAAGCGCATCCGCACCCTGCCGATCGGCGGCCAGCTCGGCGCATGAGGCCCGCTGACGCGCGCCAGGGAGGGCGTGCCCACGCATGAATACACCGCAGGAATTCCGGGTCTTGCTGGAAGGTTTCCGCCGCCTGGAAGCGCGGCAGTTCGAGGGCGGCGCGGCCCTGGCTACGCTGACCCGCACCCAGGGCTCGACCTTCCGCCGCGCCGGCGCGCGCATGCTGGTCTGTGGCGACGGCACCGTGGTGCGCGGCCTGTCCGGCGGCTGCCCCGAGGCCGACATCATCGCCCGCGCCCGCGAGGTGATCGCCGGCGGCGGTGCGCGCATCGTGCGCTACGACCGCGACAACGGTCTCGACGCCCTGATCGAGCTGGGCTGCGGCGGCGAGCTGGAAGTGCTGATCGAGCCGGTAACGCGGCGCGAGGAACTGCGCTTCGTCGGCGTGGTGGAGCGCTGCCTGCAGGAACGCGGCGACGGCGTGCTGGCCACCGCCTTCGCGCGCGACGGCGTCTGTATCGCGCCACGGCCGCGGCGCCTGGTGTGGAGCGGGCAGACCCTGCTCGACGAACTCGAAGATCCTGGCCTTAGCGCGGCGGTGACGCGGCTGGCGGCCGGGCCGGTCGAGCGGCGGCCGCAGGTGCGGCGGCTCGAGTCGGCGCACGGCGGCGCGGTCGACGTGCTGTTCGAATCGCTGCTGCCGCCGTACGCGGCGGTGCTGGTCGGCGTCAACGCCGCCTCGCTGGCGCTGGCGCGCATCGGCGTGAGCCTGGGCTGGGACGTGAGCGTGGTCGACCACCGCGGCGACGCGCGGCCGCCGCTGGAGCTGCCCGACGCCGCCACCTGGCTGGCGGCCACGCCGGAACAGCTCACGCAGCGCCTGTCGTTCGATTCGCGCTGCTTCGCCGTGGTGATGACGCATAACCTGGAACGCGACATCGAATACCTGCACCGGCTGCTGCCGGCGCCGCTGGCCTATCTGGGCGCCATCGGCTCGCGCCAGCGGGTGCAGAAGCTGCTGGCCGCCTGCGGCGGCGCGGCGTCGAAGCTGCGCGCGCCGGCCGGGCTCGACCTTGGCTCGGAGACACCGGAGGAGATCGCGCTCGCCATCGCCGCCGAAATCCTGGCAGTGAGCAACGGGCGCAGCGGTACTCCCCTCAGCGCCGGCGACGGACCGATTCATTGAGCGAGGCGATGGGCGGCACGGTGGCGGGTTTGCTGCTCGCCGCCGGCAGCGCCAGCCGCTTCGGCGGCCCCAAGCTGCTGGTCGAGATCGACGGCATGCCGCTGGTGCGGCGCGCGGCGCGGGCGATCGTCGAGGCGGGCGCCGCGCTGACGGTGGTGACTGGAGCCTATGCGCAGCAGGTGCGTGCCGCGCTCACCGGCATCGACGCCGGGTTCGTCCACAACGAGGCCTGGGAGCAGGGCATGGGCGGGTCCATCGCCTGCGGCGTGCGCGAGCTGTCGGGGTGCGCCGCGCCGCCCGCCGCCTGCCTGCTGTGCCTGGCCGACCAGCCGCTGGTGGGCGCGCGCGAGCTGCGGCTGCTGCTGGATACGTACCGGGCCGCGCCGCTGCGCATCGTCGCCAGCGCCTACGGCGGTACGCTGGGGCCGCCCTGCGTGTTCCCGTCCGAGTTCTTCGCCGAGCTGGCCCGGCTCGAGGGCGCCAAAGGCGCGCGCGGCGTGCTCGAGGCACACCGCCGGCTGGTCACCGGTCTGGCCCTGCCGGAAGCGGCCACCGACATCGACCTGCCGGCGGATTGCGACGCCGTGATGGAATTGTTGTCCAAGCCTGACCGCGCGTAGGGTGAGTGCCCCACGCGGGGTCTTAGTGTCGAGAATCCATTCGTGGCCGAGGGCGATGTTCCGCACAATGCGCAGCCTGCTGTCCATCCGCCGCCTGGCGCCGGTCGCGATCGTCGCGGCCGTGCTGGCGGCCTGCGTCAGCGCCGCTCCGTCGGCAACGGTGCCGGCGGTGTCGGGCTGCGCCGCCGATAGCCATCTCGCCGTGGGCGGCGCGGACATCCGGCTGTCGTTCGATGCCGGCGACTTTCCCGCCGCCGGTGCGGTGCAGATCTGCGCCTGGACCGGGCGCGCCGCGGCGGCGGTGAGCGACTACTACGGTCGCTTTCCGGTGCAGCGTGTGCGCATCGTGCTCAAGCCGGTGCACGGCAGCCGGGTACGCGGCGGCACCACCTTTGGCCACGGCGATGCCGGCGAGCCGTTGATCGTGATCCGGCTCGGCCGCGAGGTCGGCGCGGAGCAGCTCGACGACGACTGGACCATGACGCACGAGATGGTGCACCTGGCGGTGCCCTCGGTGCCGGATCAGAGCCACTGGCTGGAGGAAGGGATCGCCACCTATGTCGAGCCGGTGGCGCGCGTACGCGTCGGCCAGCTTCGCGCGGAGCGCATCTGGGCCGATATGCTGCATGGCATGCCCAAGGGCCTGCCCGCCGCGGGCGACGAGGGCCTCGACCGCACGCCTACCTGGGGGCGCACCTACTGGGGCGGCGCGCTGTTCTGCCTGATGGCCGACGTCGAGATCCGGCGCCGCACCGATAACCGCAAGGGGCTGCGCGACGCCCTGCGCGGCGTGCTTGCCGCCGGCGGCGACATCCGCCAGGACTGGCCGGTGGAGCGCGTGCTCGCCGCCGGCGACCAGGCCACCGGGGTGGATGTGCTCGCCAGCCTGTAGCATCGCATGGCCGGCGCGCCGCAGCCGACGGCGGCGGATCTCGACGCGCTGTGGCGCCAGCTCGGTGTGTCGGCGGAGGGCGAGGGCGTGCGCCTCCTCGACGATGCGCCGCTGGCGGCGGTGCGCAAGGCCATCACCGCGAACGACAGCAACCGGGGAAGTCCGACATGACCGTAAGCAATACACGCACGATGCGCGGCCTGTGCCTTTTGCTTCTCGCGCTGGCCGCAGCCTGCGCGGTATCCGCGCCGCGTTTTCACGGCGCGCCGGACGAGGCGGTGCGCGCGGCCAATCCCTACGCCGGGCAGGCGGCGGCCATCGCCGCCGGCCGCGAGCTTTACGCC
>JARLJS010000065.1 GCA_031291075.1 Nevskia sp.
AATATTGTGGCGTTGAGAAAATTCAGGGGGCTGGAACATGCGTTACCGCGATGAACCGCAGTTGCGGCTCCGCCCTATGTGGTTCATTCAGCGTTCGGCATCATGAATCTCCCAGAGCCGCAAATCTTCGCGCTTCAACTCAAGCCACCGTCGAGCTACGAGGTGGTGCTTAATGGCGCATCACGTCCTGGTTTCAGCTCGCCCGCCACTCTCGTCTGCCCAAAGCTTTACGTCGTAACTCAGTCGCAAGACATTCACTATGTCGGCGTTACCAATCGGCCAATGTCTTCTCGAATCAATCTCGGGTTAAAAGCAAAAGGCAAAGGTGGGTATCACGGTTACAAATGGAAAGGCATTAAGCTTCCGCTCCGCCTCCTCGTTTGGTCATTCCCGGACAAAACGAACAAAGGGTTCCTTAGAGAGCTTGAAACGGTAGAAGCAGAATTTGCATTCTTGGTGCGCAAGGACACAGGTCAATGGCCATTGAGCCAAACAGAAATTCATTTCTATCAAGCCACGGCGGCACATTTCGCCGCAGTAGTAGCAATGAAGGCGCTATGTGCGGAGTAAAGAACCAGGGCCGAACAAGCGGCTCCAAGACGATCGCAAAATCGCTACGCGCTTTTAGTCCCTCCCGTTTGTCGGCGGCGCTTGAGCAGCGGCGTTGGGCAGCCCAAAAGCCATGCATGAGCTGATCTCACTTCTTAAGTCAGACCTGAACGCAGCCAATGCCTTCGGAGCGCTTGCGAGTGCGGCCGCTGCATTCCTTGCATTAGTGGTATCTGCAATCTCGGTTGGAATTTCCATCTGGGCGATGCGGCTTCAGCGGCAGCACAATGAACTTTCTGTTCGCCCTCTCGCAGAGGTTACCGTCGCAGACTATGAAAACAGCTTGCGTGTGAAGCTCAGGAACAATGGAACGGGTCCCATGATCGTCACAGGGATAGAGGTTTCAGATGGACACAGCGCCAAAGCGTGCGTTGTGGAGTGGATGCCGTCTTTACCTAAAGGCAGGCCTTGGACCACCTTCTCACATGATCTAAAAGATAGAACCCTTCAACCTGGTAGTGCGATCGTGCTTCTTGAACTCACCGAACATCAAGGAGAACAGGACTTTGCCTCGTGTCGAGACTTAATTCGGGCTGCACTTGCGCCGTTGACCATCACCGTTGATTACACGGATATATACAACAAGGCTATGCCGAAGCGTATCAAGGCACTGTCGTGGTTCGGGCGCCGCAAGTGATGCCCAACCATCGGCTCCATCCGACGTCCCTGCCGCCGCTTCGCGCCGTCAGGGCCACGGGTGAACCGGGGCGTTGGGCTTAACTGATGAGCACCAAGCGCGTAGTGGTTTCTGCGGTTCGAATAGTCACGACTCTCATTGTTGTGGGCGGGTTGCTATTCGCTGTGTCCGCCTATTCGCGAAGCAACGATTTGATCGGACGCACCGATATTGTAGTGGCATCATGATTGGTTCGGATAGCCACAACCGATGCTCGGATTTCGTTCGAAACTGGAAATCATTTGAACATCGGGCTTCGTGGCGCTTGCCATTGTTCGTTGCCAATTGCTCACGGCGTTTTAGCTGACAGCGGGCGAGCTTTCTGCAATGACTAGGCCCCCGGCGCTCAAGGGGACAGCTCGCCTAAGCGCATCTGCACTCCTCTATTTCGGTGCGACGAACCGCCGCTTAGCTCTGTGTTGGACGCCATGAAAGCTAGTCGGAAAGTTGTGTGGCATGGGCCACTCGCAATAGGTCTCGTTAGCGGTGGCTGGCGGGGGAACATCGACGCGCATCGCAGAGTGGCTGAGCACGCAAGGCTAATGCAGGAGCATATGGGTTGGGTTTGCGCTACGGGATTTGGAGAACGGATTTTTATCGGCACGGTTGTTGGTTTGCTCGCAGGTGTGATGTTTGCCGTAGTTGTCGCGCGGCTGTTATTAAGGATTTTCGCTCAACAGGACGCTCAAACCGGCGGGCCCACCGGTGGCGGGTCTGCGGCTTAGCGCGGCGTTAGCCGTCATGAAAGTTCCCCTTACACTCGCCCTCCTTCTGGTCACTGCTGGCGCTATCGCCCAGGAGGGTTGGCGCAACGCTCAAGGCCACGCCGCACCCGACACGCATGCACGACGGTCGGTAGGTGGCTTTGGAGGCTGGGTCGTCGTCACGTCCGATGCGGACTGGAAGCAGAAGTGGGAAACGCCATCAAATACCATTCCAAACTTCACTGAGACGAAGAGCGTGGCTCTGGGCAAGCAGATATTTGTCCTAACATTCTTTGCCAATCCGCAGATCAATGCTGACGGAGCGGCACAAGTTACGTGCGATCTTGATGTAATCAGACCCAATGGCACGTCCTCAGTCCATCAAGACGGCGCCGTATGCTTCAAAGGCACTTTGAAAGAGCCGCGCATGACGTACTTGTCGGCTCCTGTAGTTGGATTTGTCGGAGATCCAGGTGATCCACTCGGAACGTGGCTGGTGCGGATAACCTTGCACGATAACGTGAGGCATGTCGCAGTGTCTCTGAAAACATCATTCGAACTCGTCGAGAAATGACGGCTAACCAAGTGCTCCAGCCGAGGTCGTCGTAGCCGCTTCTCGGCTCCTCCGCACCGGTTGAGCACAAGCGATAGCCGGCGGCATGCTGGGCAGTACCTGTACCCTGCCGACCGCTACGGATTCACCCCGGTGATCGACCCCGGCAGCGCCGCCTCGATCACGATGAAAGGCGCCCAGAAGTTGCACTTGTGCTCCCGGGTGTGCGTCGGCAGCGCCTGCGGCGCTGGCGGCACCAGGGCGGTCACCTCGTCGGTCGCTGGATCGTAACGGCGCCAGGCGGAGCCTGCGGACGCGGCGGGCCGGCCCGTGCGCGCGAATTCGGTCCACGCGCTCATCATCGCGTTCGACAATGACTGCTCGGCGCTGGAGAACGTCGCCCCGTAGGGACTGTCCGCCACCAGCGCGGGGAACAGGTAGGGCAGCTCGCTGCTGTGGAAAGCCCCCATGTCGAGCGTGGTGACCTTGGGCGGCGAGAACCGGTAGGCGTTCTCGTCACTGAACTCGTAGGCGAACACCGGGACATACCTGGCCAGCAGCTCCTCGGTCACGCGGGCCGAGCAGGCGAATCCGCCGTCGGTGTATAGCGAGGCATAGGCGAGGTCCGGGCTGTCGTAGTCGCTCAAGGGATAGAACGCGAGGGCGAAGGGTGCCGTCAGCGGACCGAGCAGAGCCTTGACCGCCGCGGGATAGTCGGCGGCCTGCAGGGGACCGCTCTGCAGGTCGAAGCTGTTGGCGGTGAACAGGCGCGCCTCGTCGTGGGTGTGGCCGTTCAACACCGGCACCCGGTTGAATGTCCCAAGCAGGAACGCGGTCATCGGCTGCATCGGCAGGGTGGTCCCTCCGGTGACAGGGTTGAACGCCGTCAGCGCCTTCTGCGCATTGGAACTGGATTGGCTGGCGACGATGGCGGCCATCGACAGCCCGCGCAGGCAGCTCGCGTCCGAGGTGCTGGTGCAGCCTTGCGCGGTGGCGAAGGTCTCGCCCGCCTTCTCCGCGCTCTGCATCGTCGGCAGCCGCACGTCGAAGGTGCCGCTTTGCACGATAGCCTGGTGGAACAGGCCCTTGGCCCCCGGCGAAGCGAGCTGATCGACCACGCTCTGGCCGCCGGCCGACTCGCCGAAGATGGTGACGTTGGCGGCATCGCCGCCGAACGCGGCGATGTTCTTCCTGACCCAGGCCAGCGCGGCCTGCTGGTCCATCAGGCCGTAGTCGCCGGTGGAGTGCTTGCTGTCTTCCGCGGCCAGCGCCGGATGCGAGAGGAAGCCGAGCCAGCCGAGGCGGTAGTTGATGGTGACGACGATGACGTCGCCGGTCACGGCCAGCGCCGACCCGTCATAACGGGCGCCGGTCCCTTCGACGAAGGCGCCACCGTGGATCCAGGCCATCACCGGCTTGGACGGCTTGCCACCCTGCGGCACGTAGACGTTGAGGTACAGGCAGTCCTCGCTGCCGGCCGGCAGGCCGCCGCTGCCGGCCTGCGGGCAATCGGCCCCGCTGGCGACCGCCTGCAGCACCCCGGACCACGCGGATGCCGGCGCCGGCGCCTTCCAGCGCAAAGCCCCCACCGGCGGCGCCGCGTAGGGAATCCCGAGATATTGGTTGGTCTGATTCGCCTGGATGCCGGCGATCATGCCGGCGGGCGCGGCGATCACCGGGGCCCCGGGCGACGCGCCGGCAAGGGTGACGAACGAGCTGGCGCAAAGCATGGCCCAGGCGGCAACGGCCGGCCTGCGGTACTTGAGTGCTGTCATGGATAGGTTCCGGTGGACGTGATGGCGTGACGCAAAGATGCCGCGGACGGCTTGGGCGACTTCACCCGGCCGGCGGGGCCGGTGGCGGATTCCGCCTCTCCTTGTGATCGCCGCGGAGCTGCCGCGTCGCGGCGGCGCAACCGGCGGACAGCTTGAAGCCTGGATTGGATTTACGGTAGGCCTTGAGGCACCTGAGCAGGCCGGTGCCGACTCTTTCACTGCCGCATTGGGCGGCGGCCGCGTCGGCGGCGCAAGCCTGGTCGACGGCCTGCGCGTCCTGCTTGAGCACCGGATCCGCGGCGATGGCCACGGACGAAACGACCAGCAAGCTCGCCGAAGCAAGCACACGAAAAGTCCTCATCTGCCCCCTCCCGCAGATTCTGCAGCTTATTCTGGGAAGACAATTTAACCCATCGCGAGCCACAGTTCCTCAAACGGCGCCCGGATCGGCCGGGGTCGGGACCCGGCAGCGGCGCTTGCCCCTGCCGGCAGGCGCCACCGGCGTGCCGGCGGGTCAGATGAAGAAGTCGGTCTTGTCCTTCCCCAGCAGCACGCCGCCGTAGTTGCGGCAGAACAGATCCGGGTTGTTGGCGAAATGCGCCCGGCCGGCGTTGATGTCCTGGAAAGTGCCGGGTGATGGCGTTGTCGGCGAAGATGCCGCGCGCGCCGGAGGCGGCGCGCAGCCTGTGCCTTTATCGAATTACCGGGCTGTAGAGCGGACCGCACCTACATCACCGCGACTTTGTCCGTCATTGATCTGGATCAATCGCCGGGAGGGCCTTGTCATTCGAATGGACGAAGTCGGACGACGTCGCCGCCTCCAGAGTGGGCCGCACATCGAACCCACCGGAGACGGAACATGGTTGCTGTGGTCAAGGTCGCCAAAGCGGCCACACCGACGGAAACAAACGACATCAAGCCAGCCGCCGACCGCTACGCGCGCGGCTGGCACTGCCTGGGCCTCGCTGCGGACTACAGGGACGGCAAGCCGCACAGCATGAACATGTTCGGCACCCGCGTGGTGGTGTTCCAGGGCCAGGACGGCGCACTGCACGCGCTCAACGCCTGGTGCCCGCACATGGGGGCCGACCTCGGCCTGGGCCGCATCGAGGGCAATACCGTGGTGTGCCGCTTCCACGAATGGGGCTTCGGCACCGACGGCGGCTGCAAGCACATCCCCTATGCCAAGCACATCCCGCCCAAGGCGCGCGTCAAGGCCTGGCCGACGCTGGAGGAAAACAAGCTGCTGTTCGTGTGGCACGACGCCGAAGGCGGCGCGCCGGATCCCGGGCTCGCGGTGCCGCGCCTGCCGCAGGTGTTCTCCGACCAGTGGTCGGAGTGGAGCATGCTGCACTGGAAGATCGACAACAACTGCCGCGAGCTGGTCGACAACCTGGCCGACCTGGCCCACTTCGGGCCGGTGCATGGCTCGTCGAGCGTGGCGTACTTCGCCAACATCTTCGAAGGCCCCAAGGCCACGCAGGTGATGGTGGGCACCAACGAGCGCCTCGGCGGCGCCCGCAACCACCTGACCACGGTCGCCACCTATTTCGGCCCGGCCTGCCTGCTATGCAGCATGAGCGGCGAAGCGGACGGCATGCCGATCGAGTCGATCCTGTTCGTCAGCCACGTGCCGATCAACCAGACCAGCTTCGACCTGCGCTACGGCGTGCTGGTCAAGAAGATCCCGGGCCTGAGCGAGGAGCAGAACCAGGCCGTGATCAAGAACTACGTCGACCTCGCCGTAAAGGCGTTCTCCGAGGACGTCGAGATCTGGCACAACAAGGTGCGCGTGGACATGCCGCTGCTCTGCGACGGCGACGGCCCGATCTACCAGCTGCGCCAGTGGTACGGTCAGTTCTACAAGGATGTGGACGACGTGCCGGTGGAACTCGGCAAGCGCCGGGTGATCGAGATCGACCACGGCATCGGCACCAAGCCGCCGCTGCAGCACGTGTTCGGGCTGTAGCTTTCGCCACGGCGGACCGCGGCCGCCAGGGCATTTTCCGCACAGATACATAACGGTTGTTCCCCTCCCCCGCACGCGGGAGAGGGGAACAAAACTGTGTGCAGCCGTTGGTCCGCCTCGCCAATCCGGGACCTGCCGCGCATGCGCATGGCACAACGGTTGCTTGTATACAAGACGAACCGACCCCGGAGCCCGGCGCACATGACATTCGGCACAGTTGCCGCGGAACCCTACCGCTGGCCCTTTGACGAGCGCTTCTCGGCGGCGGACACCGCGCTGGTCGTGATCGACATGCAGACCGACTTCTGCGGCCGTGGCGGCTACGTCGACAAGATGGGCTATGACCTGTCGCTGACACGGGCGCCGATCGGGCCGATCGGCAGGGTGCTGCAGCGCATGCGCACACTCGGCTTCGCCATCATCCATACCCGCGAAGGCCATCGGCCGGACTTGTCGGACCTGCCTGCGAACAAGCGCTGGCGCTCGCGCCAGATCGGTGCCGGTATCGGCGATCCCGGCCCTTGCGGCAGGATCCTGGTGCGTGGCGAGCCGGGCTGGGAGATCATCCCGGAACTGGCGCCGGCGGCGGGCGAGATCGTGATCGACAAGCCCGGCAAGGGCTCGTTCTGCGCCACCGACCTGGAGCTGATCCTGCGCACCCGCGGCATCCGCAACCTGATCCTGAGCGGCATCACCACCGACGTGTGCGTGCACACCACCATGCGCGAGGCCAACGACCGTGGCTTCGAGTGCCTGCTGCTGGAGGACTGCTGCGGCGCCACCGACCACGGCAACCATCTGGCTGCGCTCAAGATGGTGAAGATGCAGGGGGGCGTGTTCGGCGCCGTGGCGGGATCGGAAAGCCTGCTGGCGGCGCTGGCCTGAGCGGTCAACAGGGCATGCGGCGCAGCGCGGCGTCGCATAGAATCGATCCCGGAACAAAGAAACACCCGCCTTTGGAAGACACGGCCGTCAACATTCCCGATGTGCTCGCCGAGCTGCGCACCGAATTCGAGCGCTACGAAGCCGCGCTGTTGCGCAACGACGTGCCCGTGCTGAACGACTACTTCTGGAACAGCGCCGAAACGGTGCGTTATGGCTTGGCCGAGCACAGCCTGGGCATCGCGGCGGTGCACGCGGCGCGGGCGGAACTGGCGCCGGTGCCGGCCGATCGCCGCCTGCAGCGCACGGTGATCACCACCTTCGGGCGCGACGCCGGCAGCGTCAGCACCGAGTTCCAGGCGCCGGGCTCGCCGCTGGTCGGGCGCCAGACCCAGACCTGGATCCGCTTCGCCGGCCGCTGGCGCATCGTCGCCGCCCACGTCAGCACCGCCGACCCGGCGCGGCTGCGGCGCTACTGATGGCCAGGACGCCCGCCCCCGCCGAGCAGGCCGCCAGTCCCCCGCCCGCCAATGCGCTGGCAGAGCAGGTCTATGTCGCCATCAAGGCCGAGATCTTCGACTTCCGGCTGCTGCCCGGCGACCGCTTCACCGAGACCGAGATCGCGCGACGGCTGGGCGTGTCGCGCACCCCGGTGCGCGACGCCCTCTACCGCCTCAAGCGGGAGGGCTATCTGGAAGTCGCCTTCCGCAACGGCTGGCGCGTACAGCCGCTCGACTTCGAGCGCTTCGACGAGCTTTACGACCTGCGCACGCTGCTGGAGACCGTGGCGCTGGAGCGGCTGTGCCAGAACGAGCTGCCGCCGCACATCGCCACCCTGAAGGCGGTGTGGCTGGTACCGCCGGCCGAGCGCGAAACCGACCCGCGGCGGGTGGCGGAGCTGGACGAGGCGTTCCACTGCACCCTGGTCGAGGCGGCCGGCAACCAGGAAATGGCGCGGGTCCACGCCGACATCACCGAAAAGATCCGCATCATCCGCCGGCTGGACTTTCTCAAGCGGCCGCGCATCGAGACCACCTACGAGGAGCACGGCAAGATCCTGCGCCTGCTGCAGCGCCGCAAGGCCACCGAAGCCGGCATCCTGCTGCGCTCGCACATCACCCAGAGCCGCAACGAAGTGCGCAAGATCACCTTGCACATGCTTTACCAGGCGCGGCAGTCGGTGGAAGCCGCTACGCCGCGCTCCAAGCCACGCTGATCCCCGGCGTCGCTCCCCCAAGAGCCGATTCAGCCGATTCGCCGCGCCGCCCGGGCGCCGGCGGTGGCACAAGCTTTGCGTCCAATCTTGTATACAAAACCCGTCGGACGACCTGAACCAGGGTACGGATGAACTCGACGATGGACCGGGACCAGCTGTTGAGCGTCGCCGCGGAACCGTACCCATTCGAGTTCCGCCCGGCCAGTTGCGCCCTGCTGGTGATCGACATGCAGCGCGACTTCCTGGAGCCGGGCGGCTTCGGCGCCGCGCTGGGCAACGATGTGAGCCTGCTGCGCAGCACCATCGCGCCGATCGGCCAGCTGCTGGCGGCTTGGCGCGCCGCCGGCCTGATGGTGCTGCACACCCGCGAGGGCCATCGCGCCGACCTGTCCGACCTGCCGCCGGCCAAGCGCGTGCGCGGCCGCTTCAAGACCCGCATCGGCGATGCGGGGCCGATGGGCCACATCCTGGTGCGCGGCGAACCCGGCCACGACATTATCCCGGAGCTCTACCCGGTGGCGGGCGAGCCGGTGATCGACAAGCCGGGCAAGGGCGCGTTCTGGGCCACCGACCTGCACGCCATCCTGCACCACCGCGGCATCCGCCAGCTCGTCGTCTGCGGCGTCACCACCGAGGTCTGCGTCAACACCACGGTGCGCGAGGCCAACGACCGCGGCTACGACTGCCTGGTGCCGGAGGACTGCGTGGCTTCCTACATGCCGGAGCTGCACCGCGCCGGCCTGGCCATGATCAAGGCCCAGGGCGGCATCTTCGGCTGGGTATCGCATTCACAGCGGCTGCTGCAGGCGCTCGCCTGATGGCAGCGGCAGCCTGATTCCAACAGCTTCGCTCACAGGGGAACCGACGATGGAAACCGCCGCCACCAGCAGCACAGAATTCAAGCCCAAGCTGTGGTCGCCCGGCGACTGGAACGCCTTCTTCGGCTTCGGCACCAACATCCTGGTCAACCTGCTCACGCTCACCGCGCTACTGCGCTTCGTGCTGAAGCTGCCGGACCCGCTGGTGTTCGGACGGGTGCTGCCCGCCGCAGGCCTGATGATGGCCCTGTCGACGTTCTACTACGCCTGGCTCGCCTACCGGCTGGCGAAGAGCAGCGGCCGCGACGACGTCTGCGCCCTGCCCTCCGGCATCAGCGTACCGCACATGTTCGTGGTGGTGTTCGTCATCATGATGCCCATCGCCGCCAGGACCGGCGATCCGGTCAAGGGCTGGGAGGCCGGGCTGACCTGGGTATTCGTGCAAAGCTTCGTGCTGATGGCGGGCGGCTTCGTGGCGCCCATCATCCGCAGGATCACGCCGCGCGCCGCCCTGCTCGGCGCGCTGGCCAGCGTATCCATCGCCTTCATCTCGATGCGCCCCGCCCTGGACATGTACATGTCACCGGTGATCGGCATCGTCTGCTTCTCCATCCTGCTGGCGAGCTGGTTCGGCGGCGTGCGCTACCGCGGCGTCCCCGCCGGCCTGGTGGCGATCGCCGCCGGCTCTCTGATCGCCTGGGGTTCCACCGCGCTGGGCCTGAACTTCGGCGGCCTGAGCCTGTCCGGGCTCGGCGCCTCCTTCGCCAGCTTCGGCTTCGCGGTGCCGCTGCCGGCGGTCGGCCACGTCTTCTCCGGCTTCCAGTTCCTCGGCGTGATCCTGGTCACCGCCATCCCCTTCGGCATCTACGACCTGGTGGAGGCGATGAACAACATCGAGAGCGCCGCGGTCGGCGGCGACAGCTTCCCCACCACCCGCGTGCTCACCGCCGACGGCGTGGTCAGCCTGATCGGCTGCCTGATGGGCAACCCCTTCATCAACGCGGTGTACATCGGCCACCCGGGCTGGAAGGCCATCGGCGGCCGCATCGGCTATTCCGCCGCCACCGGGACGATGGTGCTGGTGCTGTCCTGGTTCGGCATCATCGCCCTGATGATGGCCTTGATCCCGGTGGTGGCGATCTCGCCGATCCTGCTCTACATCGGCATGCTGATCGGCGCGCAGGCGTTCCAGGAGACGCCGCGCAGCCACGCGCCGGCGGTGATCCTGGCACTGGTGCCGCAGGTGGCGGGCTGGGCCAAGGGCCAGATCGACAGCGCGCTCGGCGCCGCCGGCACCAATGTCGCGGCGGTGGGACTGGACAAGCTCGGCCAGAACGGCGTGCTCTACCAGGGCCTGCAGATCCTCGGCAGCGGCGCCATCCTGGTCAGCGTGATCCTCGCCTCCATCACCGCCTGCCTGATCGACCGCGCCTACGCCAAGGCCTCCGCCTTCGCCGTAGCCGGCGCGGTGCTGACCTTCTTCGGCTTCATGCACAGCGAGGCGATCGGCATCGGCAAGACGCCGCTGGTGGCGATCAGCTACCTGGGCGTGGCCGCGGTGCTGTTCGCCTGCAGCCGCTTCGCCGCGGCCCCCGCGCCGGCGACGCTATCCGCCGAACGGGAGGTGCTGGACAGCAGCGGGGCGATACCCGAGCCGGTGGCCGAATGAGCGATGGCCATTTGAACGCAACACCTTTTCCGGTTGGATGCCCGCTCGGCCGGATCAGGTCGGCGCACTGAAGTCCAAAACACGGATGCCGGGGATTCTGGCGAATTCCCTGACATTGGCGGTGAGCACTGCGAGCCCATGCTGGGCGGCAGTCGCCGCGATCAGAAGGTCGTGAGCACCGACCGTGACTCCACGCGGCAGAGCGGCCAGCAACTGCGCGTGGGCACGCGCGGTTTCCAGATCGAAAGGCAGTACGGGGACAGCGGCAAGAATCGCCTCGACGAAGGCAGCGCGCCGTATCCGGCGCGCTTCGCTGTCCGCTCGATGAATCCCCGTCAGAAGCTCTGAAGCGCTGATGGCGGCAAGATAGGCGTCTCCTTCCGTCTGCCAAGCCGACCAGTCGGCGGGACGCTCGCGCCGCTCGGCGCGGATGAGGACATTGCTGTCGAGAAGCAGGGCCACTGCGGACTCTCAGCGCCAGGGATCACGTGGCGGTCGCAGGCGCTTGCGGGACGCCGCCACGTCCCTCTCGAAGCGTTCGCCGTCGCCTGGTGCCAGAGCCGGCAGACGATCCAGCAGCGCCGACAGCTCCGCCACGGTGATGCGATGCGGCATAGGACGCACGGGCACCAATCGAGCCACCACTTCACGTCCACGCCGGATGTCGTAACTTGCACCGAAGTGGTTGACTTGGTCCAGGACGTCCGAGAAGTTGCGGGCAGCCTCGGTCGCGGTGAGGAGCTTGGGCGTCATTTCAGCAGCAAAACCGATTAAATCAGATTTTCTGATTATAAGCTGGAGCATCGGCAGGTCAAGCCGAAGCGCCAAAGGGCGACGATCGGCCGGAAGCGTGCAGAAACCAGGCCCCGCTAAACCGTCAGATGCTGCCTCACCATCTCGTCGCTCAGCTCGCCGATGGCGCCGCCCGCCACCAGCCGACCCTTGTCGAGGATGTGGAAGTGGCTGGCCACGCGCCGCGCGAACGGCAGCTTCTGCTCCACCAGCAGCACGGTCAGGCCGTGCTCGGCATTAAGGCGCAGGACGAGGTCGCCGATCTCGTGCACGATGTTGGGCTGGATGCCCTCGCAGGGCTCGTCCAGGATCAGCAGGCGCGGCCGCAGGATCAGGGCGCGGCCGATGGCGAGCTGCTGCTGCTGGCCACCGGAGAGGTCGCCGCCGCGGCGCCGGACCATCTGCTTGAGCACCGGGAACAGGGTGTAGATCTCCTCCAGCGCCCCGGCGACGGCCCCCTTGCGTGCGAACAGGCCGACGCGCAGGTTCTCCTCCACCGTGAGCTGCGGGAAGATCTCGCGGCCCTGCGGCACGTAGCCGATGCCGAGACCGGCACGGCGGTCGGCGTCCTGGCGCAGCAGGTCGCCGCCTTCGAAGCGGATCTCGCCGGAACTCACCGGCAGCAGGCCCATCACGCTCTTGAGCAGCGTGGTCTTGCCCATGCCGTTGCGGCCCATCAGGCAGGTGCGCGAGCCGGCCGGCACCGCCAGGTCGACGTCCCAAAGCGTATGGCTGCTGCGGTAGAACTGGTTGATCCCGCGCAGATCGAGCATCGCGGCAGTTGCATCCGCATTCATGGACACCGTCTCCCACTGGGGGCAATCCAATAAGCAGTCCGCAAATGAACGCCAATACACGCAAATAAAGTCGATGTCGTCGGCTGCCGTGATTTTCTATTTGCGTTCATTTGCGTTCATTTGCGGACTGCTCATTCGCCCAGGTAGACCTCGACCACGCGCGGATCGTTCTGCACCTGATCGATGGTGCCTTCCGCCAGCACGCTGCCCTCGTGCAGCACGGTGACGGTGCGGGCGATGGAACGCACGAAGTCCATGTCGTGCTCCACCACGATTACCGAGCGCTCGCCGGCCAGGCTCAGCAGCAGCTCGGCGGTGCGCTCGGTCTCCTGCGGCGTCATCCCCGCCACCGGCTCGTCCACCAGCAGCAGGCGCGGCCGCTGCATCAGCAGCATGCCGATCTCCAGCCACTGCTTCTGGCCGTGCGACAGGCTGCCGGCGCGGGCGCCGCTGCGGTCCTTGAGGCCGACGAGTTGAAGGGTCTGTTCGATCGAGTCACGCTGCTCGCCGCTCAGCTTCGCGGCCAGCAGTTTCCAGGGCGAGCGGTCGCCGGCCATGGCCAGTTCCAGGTTTTCGAACACGCTGTGGTTCTCGAACACGGTGGGCCGCTGGAACTTGCGGCCGATGCCGCTCTGCGCGATCTCGGGCTCGTCCAGGGCCAGCAGGTCGATGGTCTGGCCAAACCAGGCGGAGCCGTGGTCGGGCCGGGTCTTGCCGGTGATGACGTCCATCATGGTGGTCTTGCCGGCTCCGTTGGGGCCGATGATGCAGCGCAGCTCGCCGGCGTCGACGTACAGGGTCAGGGCGTTGAGCGCCTTGAAACCGTCGAAGCTGACGGTGATGTCCTCCAGGTAGAGGATGGTGCCATGGCTGGCGTCGAGGTCGTCGGCACGCAGTGCCGAGCCGCGGCGGCGCAGCAGGCGCCGGTACGGCTGTTGCAGGCGTCCCGTCGTGGCGCGCACGGATGCCTGGTTCATGATCCGGCTCCCAGCCGCTGGCGCAGGAAGCCGACGATGCCCTGTGGCAGGAATACCGTCACCACCACGAACAGGGCGCCGAGCGCATAGAGCCACACCTCCGGCAGCGCCGCGGTGAGCCAGGTTTTGGCGAAGTTCACCAGCACCGCGCCGAGCACCGCGCCATACAGCGTGTTGCGACCGCCCACCGCCACCCAGATTACCACCTCGATCGAGTTGATCGGCGCAAACTCGCCGGGGTTGATGATGCCCACCTGCGGCACGTAAAGGGCGCCGGCGATGCCGGCCAGCACCGCCGAGAACACGAACAGCCACAGCTTGTAGTTCTCCACCCGATAGCCGATGAAGCGGGTACGGCTCTCGGCATCGCGGATCGCCTGCACCACCCGGCCGAAGCGCGAGGCGGCGATATGGCGGCAGGCGGCATAGCCCAGGCCCAATGCCCCGGCGCTGACCAGGAACAGGCCGACACGGGTGCTGTCGCGGTGCAGATCGAAGCCGAGCAGGTCCTTGAAGTCGGTCAGGCCGTTGTTGCCGCCGAAGCCCATCTCGTTGCGGAAGAAGGCGAGCATCAGGGCATAGGTCAGGGCCTGCGTGATGATCGACAGGTACACGCCGGTGACGCGCGAGCGGAATGCGAACCAGCCGAAGGCCAGGGCCAGCAGGCCGGGCGCAAGCAGGATCATCGGCAGGGCGAAGGCGAAGCTGTCGAAGCCGTGCCAGTACCAGGGCAGCGCCTTCCAGTTGAGGAACACCATGAAGTCCGGCAGCAGCGGATCGCCGTAGACGCCGCGGCTGCCGATCTGACGCATCATGTACATGCCCATGGCGTAGCCGCCGAGGGCGAAGAAGGCGGTGTGGCCCAGGGTCAGGATGCCGCAGTAGCCCCACACCAGGTCCACCGCGATCGCCAGCAGGGCATAGCTCATGTACTTGCCGAGCAGGGTCACGGTGTAGGTGGACAGGTGCAGGGCCGAGCTTTCCGGCACTGCCAGGTTCAGCAGAGGCACCAGCAGGGCGGCGGCCAGCAGCACGGCGTAGAACACGCGTCCACCGAAGTCGCCACCGGACGCTGCGGCCGGGGCGGCATGGCGGACCTGCCCCAGGCGCATGATGCGGATCATGTGCCCTCCGCGGCCCGGCCCTTCTGCGGGAACAGCCCGCGTGGCCGGCGCTGGATGAACATGATCAGGAACACCAGCACCAGGATCTTGGCGATCACCGCGCCGGCGTAGGGCTCCAGCAGCTTGTTGACCACGCCCAGGCCCATGCCGCTGATCAGCGTGCCCCACAGGTTGCCGACGCCGCCGAACACCACCACCATGAACGAGTCGACGATGTAGGACTGACCCAGGTTGGGACCGACGTTGGTGAGCTGCGACAGCGCCACGCCGGCGACCCCGGCGATGCCGGACCCCAGCCCGAAGGTCAGCGCGTCGACGCGCTCGGTGCGCACGCCCATGGCGCGGGCCATGCCTCGGTTCTGCGCCACCGCCCGCACCTTCAGGCCCAGCGGGGTGCGGTTCAGGATCAGCACCAGCAGGAGGAACACCACCAGGCTGAAGACCAGGATGTAGACCCGGTTCCAGGTCAGGGAGAACAGGTCGTTGACCTGCCACAGGCCGCTCATCCACTCCGGCGTGGCGACCGAGCGGTTGAGCGGCGAGAACACGCTGCGCACGAGTTGCTGCATGATCAGCGAGAGGCCGAAGGTGGCGAGCAAGGTCTCCAGCGGCCGGCCGTAAAGGTAGCGCACCACCGTGCGCTCGATCGCCACCCCGGCCAGGCCGGAGACGAGGAATGCGGCCGGCACCGACAACAGCAGGGCGGCGCCGACATGATGCGGCATCAACTGCTGCATGACGTAGGCGGTATAGGCGCCGAGCATCATCAGCTCGCCGTGCGCCATGTTGATCACGCCCATCACGCCGAAGGTGATGGCCAGGCCGATCGCCGCCAGCACCAGCACCGAGCCCAGGCTGAGGCCGAAGAACAGGGTCTCCAACGCCTCGTAGAAGTTGCGCCACACCTCGATGTGCCGCACCGCCCCGATGGCGGCGGCGCGCATCGAGGCATCGCTCTCGGTGCCGGAATCCTGCGCCAGCGGCTTGAGCGCATTGTAGACGTCGGCGGCGGTTTCGCCATCGAGGGCGCGCACCGCGGCGAGGCGTACCGCGGCATCGCCCGCACCGAGATCGGATACCGCCAGCGCCACCCGGATCTCGTGCTGCGCCCGGCCGTCCTTCTCCTGCGTCAGCGCCGCCCGCAGCGCCGTCACCGTGTCCTCGTCGAGATCACGCCGCATCTGCCGGACCGCGGCGGCGCGTACCCGCGGGTCGGGATCCTTGAGGTCGAACTGCGCGATCGACACCTTGAGCAGCTTGCGCAGCGCGTTGTTGCTGCGGACACGCTCGAAGTCGTCGGCGGCGCCCTCGCCCGCACCCTTGCCGTCGAACGGGTCGACCAGCACCAGGGTACCGTCGTGTTCCTCGACCACGAACACTTTGCCGTCACTGCGCCGCGACTCCAGCCGGTTGTCGAGCCAGGCGGCAAGCAGCACGCGCGCCTGCGGCACGTGCAGTTCGGTCATGCGGGTGACGATGGCCTGCTTGGCCGCGAAGTCGGCCTGCGGCAGCGCCGCGACCAGGCCGGGGAAATCGACCGGCAGCGGAGCTGCGTCGTCGGCTCGTGCCGTGGACATCCACAGCAGGCACAGCGCCAGCAGGACCAGGAGCAACAACCGCCGCCGAACACCAAAAAACCCTTCTTCCAGCGGCACGGCCCGCGCGAGGGTCGCGATGTCGACGTCGCGGTCACCCCGGTGAACCGGGGACGCCTTGCCCGTGCCCGCTGACGCGGGAAGAAGGAAGCCGCATGCTGTTGTCTGCCTGGTCTTCAATGTAATCACACGACTCATGCAATCTAGAAAGGGGCCGGCCGCCATAGACGGGATGAACAGGCACGGCCGGCCCAACGGGCGTCATGAAATCAGAAGTTCTGGCCGGCGCACTTCTTGGTGACGGTGTTGTAGTTGCCGCACTTGAGCGTCACCCAGTCCGCCTCGATGTCCTTGCTGCCGGGCAGGTAGTCGGACCATGCATCGCCGGGCACCGTGCCCTTGGTCTGCCATACCACGTCGAACTGGCCGTCGTCGCGGATCTCGCCGATGTAGACCGGCTTGGTGATGTGATGGTTGGGCAGCAGCTTGGCCATGCCTCCGGTCAAGTTCGGCGTCTCCAGCCCCGGCAGCGCGTCGATCACCTTGTCGGTGTTGGTGGTGCCGGCCTTCTCCACCGCCTTCACCCACAGGTTGAAGCCGATGTAGTGCGCCTCCATCGGGTCGGTGGTGGTGCGCTTGGGGTTCTTGATGAACTCGTGCCATTGCTTGATGAAGGCGTCGTTGGCCGGGGTCTTGATGCTCTCGAAGTAGTTCCACGCCGCCAGGTGCCCGACCAGCGGCTTGGTGTCGACGCCGGACAGCTCCTCCTCACCCACCGAGTACGCCACCACCGGGTTGTCCTCGGCGGAGATCTTCTGGTTGCCCAGCTCCTTGTAGAACGGCACGTTGGCGTCGCCGTTGATGGTGGACACCACCGCCGTCTTCTTGCCGGCCGAGCCGAACTGCTTGATCTTCGCCACCTCGCTCTGCCAGTCGGAGAAGCCGAACGGGGTGTAGTTGATCATGATGTCCTCGGGCTTGACGCCCTTGGCCTTGAGGTAGGCTTCCAGGATCTTGTTGGTGGTGCGCGGGTAAACGTAGTCGGTGCCTTCCAGCACCCAGCGCTTCACCTTGATCTCCTTCATCAGGTAATCCACCGCCGGGATCGCCTGCTGGTTCGGCGCGGCGCCGGTGTAGATGACATTGCGCGAGGACTCCTCGCCCTCGTACTGCACCGGGTAGAACAGCAGGCCGTCGTCCTTCTCGAACACCGGCAGCACCGACTTGCGGGACACCGAGGTCCAGCAGCCGAACACCACCGCCACCTTGTCCTTCTCCAGCAGCTCCGACGCCTTTTCCGCGAACAGCGGCCAGTTGGAGGCCGGGTCGACCACCACCGCCTCCAGCTTCTTGCCGAGCAGGCCGCCCTTCTTGTTCTGCTCGTCGATCATCATCAGGATGGTGTCCTTCAGCGTGGTCTCGCTGATGGCCATGGTGCCGGACAGCGAATGCAGCACGCCGACCTTGATGGTGTCCTCCGCCTGGGCCGCGCTCGCGGCGAGCAGCCCCAGCGCCGCCGCGCCGGCCAGCAACCTGTTTCTCAGATACTTGGTGTTCATCACATCGCCTCTCTATAGTGAATAGTGATTCAAAGCTCGTGCCGGAAATGCCCCGCGGGCCTCAGATCTGCAGCTGCAGGCCGATGCCGACCTGCTTCTGGTCGGGCAGCCCGGCTTCCTGATAGGCGCCCTTGTAGAACATGCTGATGCGGGCGTTGAAGGCCTTGATGACGTAGTTGACGTCGAACTCGGCGGTGCGCTGGGCGTATTCGTTCGGGTCCTTCACGGTCGGCGTGTCGTCGAACTTGGCGCGGCCGTACTTGCCCAGGAGCTGGAACTTGCCGATGCCGACCTGCTGCGGGAACAGATAGCTGAGCAGGGCGTAGTAGCCGTTGCTGTCGGCGTAGCTGCCGTCGAAGCCGCCATAGCCGGCGAGCCGGTTGTAGCGGGTGTACTCGCTCTCCAGCGTGACTACGCCGGCGTTCGGCAGCTTCTTCTCCATCAGCAGGTCGACGCTCAAATCGTGGCCCTTGGCCATGGTCTCGCCGGCCAGGCCCAACGCCAGGATGTCCTTCTCGCCGTAGTAGGTGCCGTTGAGGTAATAGCCGGGTTCCGGGTCCCAGAAATCGACCTGCAGGCGGCCGGCGCTCAGCACCTTGGACTGGTCCTTGAGCGAGCCGGTGGCGGACGGCGCGTCGAACACGCCGGCCGAGACCTTGACGATGCCGAACTGGCCCCAGTAGGCGGCGCCGTTCTGGCGCCCGACCGCCACCGACGGGTAGCCGTCCTGCACACCGTCCTCGTACACCTTCCAGTTGTTGGCGTAGTACGGACCGTACAGGTTGGCGCGATCGCTGGGCGGCAGGAAGCGGCCGGCCCAGATGTTGAGCTTGTCGCTGTACTCGAAGCGGCCGATGGCGTCCATCACCTGCACCGCGTTGCTGCCGGTCGGCGGGCTGCCGGTGTACTCAGTGTTGAAGGTGAACTTGAACTGATCCGTCGCGGCGCCGTTCAAGTAGAGACGGACGCTGTCCAGCGAGAAGCGATTGGCGTCCGGCGTGGTACCGATGGCGTCGGTGTGGGTAAAGCTCGTACGCAGGCCGGCGCCCACGGAAATCGGCGGCAGCGTCACCGTGGGCGTGGGAATGGTGATGTCGGCCAATGCAGCACCGGCCGGCAAGGCCAGCAGCAGCGTCCCCACACCCCGGTACAGCAGTCCCTGCACTGCCTTCTCCCTGTCCCTCTTTACTCTTTTCATCGTTGCTCTCCGTTGGTAACTCTATCGATCGGGCGCTCACGCCCAGGGTCCGTCGATGCGGCGCGGCGCGCCCTCAACCGGATGCTTTTTCCTCCAGCGGCCGCCGGGCCATGTGGAGCATGTGCAAGGTGATCTTGCGCACCTCCGCCTTGCTCTCTTCGATATGCGTCTTCAGCAGCAGCTGCGACTGCTCGCAACGGCGCTGCAGCACCGCGCGCAGGATCTTGCCGTGCTCGGTGTAGGTCGCCTCGATGCGCGGCGCCTTGATGAAGTCGAGCCGCCGGATGATGCGGATCCGCTCGGTAATGCCGTGGTGGATCTGCGCCATCTCGGCATTGCCGGTGGCCTCCACCAGCATCTCGTGGAAGCGCTCGTCGAGGGCGGAGACGGTGCTGCCGTCGTCGAGCCGGTCCGCCGCTGGCACCAGCCAGATGCGCTTGAGGTCGGCCAGCCCGGCCGGCGCGGCCTCCATCTCGCACAGGCGCTTGACGGCGGCGGTCTCGAGGATGATGCGGACGTCGTAGAGGTTCTCGAACACCTCGAAGTCGAACGGCCGCACCTGCCAGCCGCTGCGATACAGCACTTCGACATAGCCCTCGCGCTGCAGCCGCAGCAGCGCCTCGCGCACCGGCGTGCGGCTGGCCTGCATGCGCTCGGCGATCTCGTTCTCGCTGAAGCGGTCGCCCGGCAGCAGGCCGAAGCCGAAGATGTCCTGCTTGATCTGTTCGTAGATGCGATGCGCCAGGTTTTCACCGCGCGCTCCGGCGCGGCCGCGCGTCGACGCCATGGGCATACCCCGCTCCGGGAATAAGGGAAGGACGCGGCTCACGGCAGCTCCGCCTCGGCGATCACGATCAGCACCTCGCCCGCGGATACCGGCCGGCCCTGGCGGCAGTGCACCGCCCGCACCACACCGGTGACCGGCGCGTGCACCGCGAATTCCATCTTCATGGCCTCGATCACCAGCAGCGCCTCGCCGCGCCGCACCTCGGCGCCCAGCTCGGCCAGCAGCTTCCACACGTTGCCGCTGATATCGGCCGCCACGACATGTCCCTCGACCGGCTCCGCCGCCGCGGCGCGCACTTCCTCGGCCGCTTCCGCCGCGGCCCCGGCGCCGGCCTGCCAGTGCGCCACCTCGGCGTCGAAAGCGACTTTCTGGCGCGCGCGGAAGCGCGCCACGTCCGGCTCGATCTGCGCCAGGAAGCGGTTGTAGGCGGCGAAATCGAACACCTCCTCACGGATGTCGATGGCCAGGCGGCCCTCGCGGAAGGCCTCGCGCTGCTCGGTGAGTTCGGCTTCCTCCACCGGGTAGAAGCGCACCTGGTCGAAGAACCGCAGCAGCCAGGGCTCGCCGGGCTTGAACACCGGGTTCTTGAGGAACTTGTTCCAGATCGGCAGGGTGCGCCCCACCAGCTGGTAGCCGCCGGGCGAGTCCATGCCGTAGATACACATGTAGACACCGCCGATGCCGACGGTGCCCTCGGCGGTATAGGTGCGCGCCGGGTTGTACTTGGAGGTGAGCAGGCGGTGCCGCGGGTCCACCGGCACCGCGCAGGGCGCGCCCAGGTAGACGTCGCCCAACCCCAGCACCAGGTAGCTGGCCTGGAACACGATGTCGCGCACCTGCTCGACGCTATCGAGGCCGTTGATGCGGCGCATGAACTCGACGTTGCTGGGCAGCCACGGCGCGGTGTCGCGCACCGACTGGCGGTAGCGGGCGACGGCGTCGAGGGTGGCGGAATCCTGCCAGGCCATCGGCAGGTGCACGACGCGGGTCGGCACCTTCATGTCGTCGACCGGCGGCAGGCGCTCCTCGGCCTTGAGCAGCGCGTCCATCAGCCGTCCCTGCGGGATGGTGCGGCTGTCGTAGTGCACCTGCAGCGAGCGCACGCCGGGCGACAGCTCCAGGATGCCCGGGATGGGCCGCGCGCGCAGCTCCTGCATCAGCGCGTGCACCCGCATGCGCAGCGCCAGGTCCAGCACCATCGGCCCGTACTCGATCAATATGTAGCGGTCGCCGGCCTGGCGGTAGGCCACCTGCGGCCGTGCCGTGGTCCGCGGCAACTCGGCGATGACGGTCTCCGACACGGTACGCCGCGGCGCCGCCATCGCCAGCGCGATCGGGGCGGGCTCGACCGCGGCCAGCCGCTCGATCGCGGCATCCTGGGCCCGCTCAAGCTCCAATGCCTGCTCGAAACCGATGCGGCGGAAGCGGATGCGATCGCCGGGCTTGACCTGCCCCACCTTCCACAACTCGGCCTTGGCGATGGTCACCGGGCAGACGAAGCCGCCCAGGCTGGGGCCATCGCGGGTCAGGATCACCGGCATGTCGCCGGTGAAGTTGATCGAGCCGATGGCGTATTCGCAGTCGTGGATGTTGGACGGGTGCAGCCCGGCCTCGCCGCCGTCACTGCGCGTCCACGATGGCTTGGGGCCGACCAGGCGGACGCCGAGGCGGTTGGAGTTGTAGTGCACTTCCCAGGCGGTGGTGAAGAAATCGCGGATCGATGCCTCGGTGAAGAAATCCGGCGCGCCGTGCGGACCGTACAGCACACCGATATTCCATTCGCTGCCATAGGCCGGGACCAGCGCTGCCGGCGCCGCCGCCGGAACGCTGGCGGCCGGCGCGTCCCCCAGTCGCAGCAGGTCGCCGCCGCGCACAGGCCGCCCGGCATGGCCGCCGAACTGGCCGAGGGCGAAGGTGGATTTCGAGCCAAGGTAGGCCGGCACGTCGATGCCGCCGCGCACCGCCAGGTAGATGCGGCAGCCGCTTGCGACCTTGCCGATGCGCAGGGTCTGCCCCGCCTTCACCTCGAGCGGCGTCCACGGCGCAACCGGCAGGCCGTCCAGCGTCGCCGCGGCCGGATCGCCGGCCAGGGCGACGACGGCGGCGCCGTGAAAGCGCAGGCCCGGGCCGAGGATGGTGCATTCCAGGCCCGCCGCGTCGGGGCCATTACCGACGATGCGGTTGGCCATGCGGAAGGCATAGTCGTCCATCGGACCCGAGGGCGGCACACCGACGTCCCAGTAGCCGACCCGGCCGGGATAGTCCTGCACCGTGGTGTAGGTGCCGGGCTCCAGCACCTCGATCGCCCGCGGCGCGTACGCGAAGGTATCGAGGAAGCGGGTCGATACCTCGCCCGCCTTGAAGCGTTCGCTGGCCAGGATCTGCCGCAGGTAATCGACGTTGGTGGCGATGCCGGACAGGTGGGTCTGCGCAAGGGCATCTTGCATCGCCGCGACGGCGGCGGCGCGGTCCGCGCCGTGCACGATCAGCTTGGCCAGCATGGGATCGTAGTGCGGCGTGACCTCGGTACCGGTGGCGACCCAGCCGTCGACCCGCGCGTCCGGCGGGAACATCACCTCCGTCAGCACGCCCGGCGAGGGCTGGAAGTTGCGCACCGGGTCCTCGGCGTAGATGCGCACCTCCAGCGCCGCGCCCTGCGGCTGTGACCGGAACGCCGCCAGGTCGGGCGGCTCGCCGGCGGCGGTGAGGACCATCCATTCGACCAGGTCGACGCCGGTCACCGCCTCGGTGATCGGATGCTCCACCTGCAGGCGCGTGTTCACCTCGAGGAAGTAAAAAGCGTCGCGCGCCGCGTCGTAGATGAACTCCACCGTGCCGGCGCTGCTGTAGCCGACGGCGCGTCCCAGATCGACCGCCGCCTGCAGCAGTGCAGCGCGCGTGGCCGGCGGCAGCCTGGGTGCCGGCGTTTCCTCGATCACCTTCTGGTTACGGCGCTGCACCGAGCAGTCGCGCTCGCCCAGCGCGATGACCTGGCCGCGGCCGTCACCGAAGATCTGCACCTCGACGTGGCGCGCATTGTCGATGCAGCGTTCCAGGAACACGCCGGCATCGTTGAAGAAGCTCTTGCCGAGGCGCTGCACCGACTCGTAGGCCGCGGCCAGCGCGGCGGCGTCGGTACAGCGGGTCAGGCCGATACCGCCGCCGCCGGCGGTGCTCTTGAGCATCACCGGGTAACCGAGCTGCGCCGCGGCCGCGATCGCTTCCTCCACGCTGCCGAGCAGCCCGGTGCCCGGCGTGAGCGGCACGCCGGCGGCGCGCGCAATCTCGCGCGATTCGTGCTTGAGCCCGAAGCGCCGGATCTGTTCCGGCGTGGGGCCGATGAACACCAGGCCGGCGTGCGCGCAGGATTGCGCGAAGGCGGTGTTCTCCGACAGGAAGCCGTAGCCGGGAATCACCGCCTGCGCGCCGCTGCCATGGGCGGCGGCGATGACGTGATCGCCGCGCAGGTAGGACTCCGCCGGGGCCGCCGGCCCGATGCAGACCGCCGCGTCGCAGGCGGCGACATGGGCACTGTTGCGGTCGGCCTCGGAGTAGACCGCGACGCTACGGATGCCCATCCGTTTGAGCGTGCGCGCGATGCGCACGGCGATCTCGCCGCGGTTGGCGATCAGCACTGTGTCGAAGCGGCTCACTGGTGCACCTTCACGGCAAGGTCAGTGGTGGCCCGCCATGAGCCGGCGCGCGCCTCCCGCACCCACAGCCCTTGGGGCCGGCACCGTGTCGGCGCGCTCATGCCCGTCCCTCCCGCTGTGCCGCCAGGTAGGCGCGCCAGCCGCCGCTGGCGGTGATGTCGCGCGCGTCGCGCAGCGCCCAGGGTTCGCAGATGAAGCCCTTCACCTGCCGCCCGTCGGCCAGCTCCAGCGTGCCGATGCCCAGCGGCGGCGGCACCCCGGCGACGAAGGAGCCGAACGCGGCCAATGGCATGTCCCACAGCTCGACCTGGATCGGCGCTCCATCGCCGGTCTTCACCAGGCCGGGCTTGGGCGGCACGGTTCCGGCCAGCGCATAGAGGCGGTAGGCGGCGGAGGTGGTGGTGGCTTCCACGAACACCGCCTCCCGCTCGGTCAGCTCGCGGTTGAGCGGCATTCCCGACAAATGCGCCCCGACCACCGCCAGTCGTACCGCCTCCGCCTGCAGCGGCGGGGGCCCGTCCGCCGCCGCCGGCGGCGCGGAGCGGCCGGTGGCACCCAGGGTCCACGGCGCCTGCGCCTGCCAGGCGCGGCCGAAGGCGGCCAGGGCCGCGTCGTGCCAGGCCGGCGCGATCATTGTCACGCCGAACGGCAGGCCGTCCTCGCGGAAGCCCGCCGGTAGCGCCAGCGCGCACCAGTCGAGCAGGTTGACGAAGTTGGTGTAGGTGCCGAGGCGGCTGTTGAGGCCGATCGGGTCCGCCTCCACTTCGGCGATGGTGTAGATGGTGGGCGCGGTGGGCACCAGCAGCGCGTCGACCCGGGCGATCAACTGGTCCGCCACGCGCTTGAGCGCGGCGCGGCGGTACTCCGCCTTGAATGCCTCGGCGGCGTTGAGGCTGGCGGCGCGGCCGATGATCTCGCGCACCACCGGGTGCACGGCTTCGGCGTGATCGCGCAGGAAGCCTTCGATCGCGACATAGCGCTCCGCCACCCAGGGACCGTTGTAGAGCAGCGCCGCGATCTCGTGCAGCACCGAGAAATCCAGCGGCACCAGTTCCACCCCCAGGGCCTGCACGGTGCCCAGGGCGGCCTTGAACGCGCGTTCCGACAGCGCGTCGCCGAACCACTGCGGGGTCTGCGGCACGCCCAGGCGCGCCGGCCGCTGGAATCGCCGGCCGGCGGCCAGCGGCGGCGTGGCGCGCGAATAGGGATCTTCCGCATCGAAGCCCGCCACCTGTTCGAACACGGCGTAGGCGTCCTCGACCGTCAAGGCGAACACCGAAATGCAATCGAGCGTGCGGCACGCCGGCACCATGCCGCAGGAACTCACCGCCCCGCGCGTCGGCTTTAGCCCGACGATGTTGTTGAAGCTGGCCGGCACCCGGCCGGAGCCGGCCGTATCGGTGCCCAGCGCGAACGGCACGATGCCGCGCGCCACCACCGAGGCCGAGCCGGAACTGGAGCCGCCGCCGACGAAACGCTCGTCGAAGGCGTTAGGCACGGCACCGTACGGCGAGCGCATACCGACCAGGCCGGTGGCGAACTGGTCGAGGTTGGTCTTGCCGATCACGATCGCCCCGGCCTCGGTCAGCCGCTGCACCGCGGCCGCCGCCCGCTGCGGCAGGTAGGCGAACTCAGGGCAGGCCGCCGTGGTGGGGACGCCGGCGACGTCGATGTTGTCCTTTACCGCGAACGGAATGCCGTACAGCGGCAGGCGGGCGAAGTCGCCGCCGGCCGCAGCCAGGGCCTGTTCGACACGCCCGGCCTGCGCCCGCAGCTCCGCCGCCGGGAACAGCCGGATCCAGGCCGGATCGTCGCGTTCCAGACCGGCGGCGAGCGCTTCCATCGCGGCGGCTGGCCGCAGCTGTCCGCCCAGGTAGGCGGCGCGCCACTCGCTGAGAGTCTGCCCTTTCATCGGCTGGAATACCCACTTGTATACAAGATGAAATACTTCAATGCATAGGCCGTGCCAACTGAAGGGAACGGCCCCGCATTCAAGGGGCTACGCGGGAAGGGAGCGGATACCGGGGCGCGGGAGAGCCGTGCCTCAGGCGGTGCAAGCACCAGGAACGTGCCGCCAGCGAGCGCGATGCGTGCTCCAGGCACCAACTTGGCGCGGGGTCAGCTCCGCGAAAACAGGCACGCCGTCAACGGCAGCGGGGGCCCCGTTCGTTGCAGAGTGGGGAAATGGTGGAACGGTGCGGCGACGCCGGCGTCATCCCGCCGGCTCTGCCTCAATCGCCGCTGAAGCGGATGCCCTCGAAGCAGCAGTCGATTTCCGCCTCGGCGGCAAGCCAGTCGTCGAGTTCGCCGCCGGGCGCGAAACCGCGTGCGGCGGCGCGGCGGAAGGCGGCCTGCTTGATCAGTTCGTGGCGCGACAAGGCGTGACGGGCATCGCCGGAAGCAATGCTTCTTTCGGCGATGCTGAAGTCTGCTTCATTCATGGCAGGAATTCCGGTCATGCGCACAAATTACCCAGTGGCTGATAGTGACTCCGCCGCCGGACGACTGCAAGTGTCGCCGCGGCCGGCAGCTTCCGCCGCGGCCGCCGCCGCCTCAAACCGCACGGCAGCCTGTCGGCACCGGCAGTCGCCGCCCTTCCCAACCACCGGCCAAATCGACCGATAAAGCTTGCGCCGGGCGGCTCCCGTGGGTTTTGCCGACCGTCATTCGATTGTGGTCCCGGATGATTGTCGGCGGTCCCGTTCCGGAGTCGAAAGCAAGTCCATCACTGCGCGAGGGAATCGGGTGAATGCAGCACAGCGGCCAGCCGCGGCCGACGCCGCCGAAGAAGGCGCCGCAGCCGGCCTCCGGCCGCGGGTGCTGTGCGTAGACGACGAGCGCAGCGTTCTCGACGGGCTGGGCCGCGTGCTGCGCCGCCATTGCCAGGTCCTGGTGGCGACAAGCGGCGCCGAAGGCCTGAACATCCTGCAGAGCGAGCCGGACATCGCGGTGGTGGTGTCCGACATGCGCATGCCCGAGATGGACGGCGCCACCTTCCTCAGCCGCGCGCGGGAGATCACCCCCGACGCCGTGCGTATCCTGTTGACCGGGCAGACCGACATCGGCTCGGCGACCGCCGCGATCAACCAGGGGCAGATCTTCCGCTTTCTGCTCAAGCCTTGCCCACCGCCCCAGCTGATCGAGGCGATCGCGACAGCCGCCGCGCAATACCGCCTGGTCAAGGAGCAGCGCGCCGCGCTGGAGCGGCAGTCGGCGGAGCTCACCAGCCGCACCGGCGAGCTCGAATCGCTGCGCAACTATGACGCGCTGACCGGCCTGGCCAACCGCCACCTGTTCCTGCAGCGGCTGGGCGCGCAGATGGGCGACGTCGGCCCGTCCGGGCAAGTGTGCGTGCTGGTGCTGGACATCGAACGCTTCAAATATCTCAACGACAGCCTCGGGCGGACGGCCGGCGACGAGATCCTCCGCGGTGTCGCCAAGTCGCTGCGGCAGATGCCGGTGGAAGCCCAGCACATGGGGCGCATGAGCGGCTCCTGCTTCGCCATGGCGATCCGTGGCACCGCACATGGCGATGCGCTGAACCTGGCGCGGCAGATCGTCGCCCTCGACCTGCTGGAATCG
This sequence comes from Nevskia sp., assembly GCA_031291075.1. GTDB lineage: Bacteria > Pseudomonadota > Gammaproteobacteria > Nevskiales > Nevskiaceae > Nevskia. Next base: position 26,936 of record JARLJS010000065.1, read on the forward strand.
CCCCTGCACGTGGCCGGCCGCACGCTGCAGCTTGCGCCGCGCTACGGCCTGGCGATGTTTCCGGACGACGGCGGCGACGCCGAGAGCCTGCTGCGCAAGGCCGAGTCGGCCATGAAGAGCGCCGCGGCGGACGGCGAGCGCCTGCGGCTGTACAGCCCGGAGCTGGAAACCGCCAATGCGCACCGTATCCGGCTCGAGGAATACCTGCGCCGCGCCGTGGCGGCGGAGCAGCTCCACCTGCAGTATCAGCCCAAAGTCGATCTGCTGACCGGCACTATCTGCGGCGCCGAGGCACTGCTGCGCTGGAACTGCCCGGAACTGGGCCCGATCTCGCCGGTGGAGTTCGTGCCGTTGTTGGAGGAAACCGGCCTGATCCACCAGGCCGGCCTGTGGAGCCTGCGCCGGGCGGCGGCGGACTTCCGCGGCTGGGCCGCCGCCGGACTGGTGCCGCCGCCGGTGGCTGTGAACGTCACCACGCCCCAGTTGCGCGAACCCGGCTTCGTCGATCTGGTGCGCGAGGCGGTGTGCCATGGCAGCGATCGTGCCCACGGCATTTCGCTGGAGATCACCGAATCGACCCTGATGGAGGACACCGAGGACGCGGTGCAGAAGCTCAAGTACCTCGGCGAAATGGGCATCCGCACCGCGATCGACGACTTCGGCACCGGCTACTCCTCCCTCGCCTACCTTGCCACCCTGCCGGTGGCGGCGGTCAAGGTGGACCGTTCGTTCGTCGCGCGCATGCGCAGCGGCAGCGACGCGATCATGTCCGGCGTGGTGTCGCTGGCCCATTCGCTAGGCCTCAGGGTGGTCGCCGAAGGGGTCGAATCACGCGAACAGGTGGAATTCCTGCGGCAGCTGCGCTGCAACGAAATGCAGGGCTTCCTGTTCAGTCCGGCCGTTCCGGCGGCGGAATTCGCCGCCATGTTGCAGCAGGGCAAGAGCCTGCTGGTCGACTAGGCCACAGCCCCGACCGCACCGCGCACCGGCCACATCCTACCAGCCATCGTTTGTCGCCCTTCAGTCCCGGCGGGGGCTGCCGCTGTAAGTGCGGGGTAGTGCATGCGCGACGCTATGGCGCGGCAGCTGCGGCATACGGAGGGGAACAAACGCAATGGAGTCGGCGGCGGGAATGACATCAGGGGAAGCCGCCGGGGCATCCCCGCAGAGGTTGAATGCGCTGATCGGCCGCGCCGATCGCAGTTTTTTCACGCTGCTGCTGGCACAGGGCGCGGCCGCGCTGCTGTTAGCGGCGGCTTGGCTGATCTGGCCCGCGGCGGGCATCTCCGCCGGCTGGCGCCTCGCCGGGTTCGCCGGCTGCGCCCTGTTCGAGTGCGCGATCGTCGCCTGGGGCTGCCGGCTGCGCGCCGGCCGGCGCAGGGCCAAGGCGGTGCGCGAGGCGGGGCTGGAAGCGGCCCGCCGCGACATCGAGCGCCAGATGACGGAGCGCACCCAGCAGTTGGCAACCGCCAAGGCGCAGTACCAGGCGCTGCTGGAGAACATCAATGCGGTGCCCTGGGAGCTCGACACCGGCAACTACTCCTGCCTCTATATAGGTCCGCAGGCGGAGCGGCTATGGGGCTGGTCGCCGGCGCAGTTCGCCCAGCCCGGTTTCCTCATCGAGTGCGTCCATCCGGAGGACCGTGCCACCCTCAAGCAGGCCCTGGCCCGCCCCGAGGCGATGCAGAAAACCGCCGTCGAATACCGCCTGCGCAGCAGCGACGGCCGCACCGTCTACGTGCGCAGCGAGCTCAGCAGCGGCGCTCCCGCCGGGCCGTCGCGGGTGGTGCGCGGCATCAGCCTGGACGTGACGCAGCAGAAGATCATGGAGGTGGAGCTGCAGCAGGCGCAGAAGCTGGAATCGGTGGGCCGCCTCGCCTCCGGCGTGGCGCACGAGATCAACACGCCGGTGCAGTTCGTCAACGACAGCTGCCACTTCCTCAAGGACGGGCTGGCCGACTTCCAGACCCTGCTCGGCGAATACCGCGACACGCTGCAGGCGCTGGCCGCAGGCACGCTCACCCCGGCCGCGGCGCTGGAAAAGATGCGCCAACGCGAGACCGCCGCCGACGTCGACTACCTGATGGAGAATATGCCCGGCGCGGTGGACCTGTCGCTGGAGGGCCTGCAGCGGGTCAGCACCATCGTGCGCTCGATGAAGGACTTCGCTCACCCGGACCAGAAGGAAAAGACCCTCGCCGACCTGAACCAGGCGATCCAGAGCACACTCACCATCGCCCGCAACGAGTACAAGTACGTGGCCGAGATCAAGACCGAGCTGGGCGACATCCCGCAGGTGTACTGCTTCCTCGGCGACCTCAACCAGGCCATCCTCAACATCGTCGTGAACGCCGCCCACGCCATCGAGGACGTGGTGCGCGGCAGCAACCGCAAGGGCGAGATCCGCATCGGCACCCGCCGCGACGGCGACGACGTGGTGATCTCCATCGGCGACACCGGCACCGGCATCCCGGAGCACATCCGCGCCAAGATCTTCGACCCCTTCTTCACCACCAAGGAAGTCGGCAAGGGCACCGGCCAGGGCCTGGCCATCGCCCGCAACGTGGTCGTCGACAAGCACCAGGGCGAGCTGCGCTTCGACTCCGCCCCGGGCCAGGGCACCACCTTCCACCTGCGGTTGCCGATCAAGCCGCGCGAGGCCGACGAACAGAAGGCGGCCGCATGATCCGGGTGCTGTTCGTCGACGACGAAGCCGCGGTTCTCACAGGCCTGCGCAACTCGCTGCGCAAGCAGCGCGGCGAATGGGACATGGTGTTCGTGGACAGCGGCGAGCGGGCGCTGGAGGAACTGGCGAAGAATCCGTTCGACCTGGTGGTGACCGACATGCGCATGCCGCAGATGGACGGCGCGCAGCTGCTGGCCCGGGTCAAGGTGCAGTATCCGGCCACCGGACGCATCGTACTGTCCGGCCACGCCGAGCAGGCGGCCATCATCCGCACCCTGCCGGTGGCGCACCAGTTCCTGACCAAGCCCTGCGAGCCGGAGCACCTGCGCCAGGTGATCGAGCGGGTCTGCAGCCTCAACGCCCTGATGCACGAGCAGGCCGTGCGGCAGATCATCGGCTCGGTGGACAAGCTGCCGTCGGTGCCGGCCACCTATTCCGCCCTCAACCGCGCCATGGCCAAGGCCGACATCAACATGTCCGAGGTGGCGCGCATCGTCGAGCAGGACCCGGCGATCTGCGTCAAGCTGCTGCAGCTCGTCAATTCCGCCTACTTCGGCCTGGGCCGGCAGATGACCTCGATCCTGCAGGCCGTGACCTACCTCGGCATGGAGCTGCTCCGGTCGCTGGTGCTCAGCGTCAACATCTTCGCCACCCTCGACCAGAGCCGCCTGGGCGGGCTCAACCTGGAGGAGATCCAGCAGCGCTCGCTGCAAATGGGGCGCTTGATGCGCCGCTTCCTGGCCGACACCAGGCTGGTCGAGGAAGCCTTCACCACCGCCCTGGTGCACGACGTCGGCCGCATCGTACTGGCGCTCGGCCTCGGCGAGCGCTACGCCGCGGTGATGGAGCGCGCGCACGCCGAAGGCGTGCCCAGCCACCTGGTGGAGAAGCAAGTCCTCGGCGCCTCGCACGCCGAGATCGGCGCCTACCTGCTCGGCGTCTGGGGCCTGCCGTTCCAGGTGGTGGAAGCGGTGGCCTATCACCATCGTCCCGGCGACATGCCGCTGCGCGACGAAGGCCTGTTGCTGGGTGCGCTGCATGCGGCCGATGTGCTGGTGCCCTGCGTCGGCGCTACCGTTACGGACGAGGGCGGTGGCCTCGATCGCGAGTTCCTGGAGCGAGCCGGATGCCTGGAACAGATGCCACGGTGGCAGGAGATTGCGGCAGAGGAACTGGGTGGCGTGAAGCACTGAGTCGCGGCAGCTGCGAGCATTTGTGCGCCAACACTGTGACCACTTCCGCTTACGCGCTGCCTCCGGGCACCCCCATCTCCGCCACCATTTACGCCGGCAGCGGCTCCATGCAGGCGAATGCGCACTACTGGGCCGTCGCCCAGCTCCTCACCAACGTGGACAGCTACACCGATAGCGCCAGCTGCGCCGACAGCGGCAGCTGGCGCATCCTGACCGGCACCACCAAGGCCGCCTACACCGACGGCATGGGCACCACCATCCCGTCTGGCACCAACATCGCTTACATGCTGAGCTTCGCCGGCGGCACATTCGCCAACGCGATCGGCGCCATCGCCAACGCGAGCACTTTGGGCTACCCGCCGCAAAGCGCCATCGACGGCAGCACTGTCACGTGCGCCAGCAGCAACGGCAGCCCGACCCGCGTCCTGGGCAGCTTCGGCACGATCACCGCCATCCCGGATTTCGGAACCTCGGATGAGGAAGTGGCCCTGTTCAATAACACGACCAACGTTCCCGGCAGCTACACCACCTCGGGCACCAAGTCGGTGTTCCACGCGGGCACCCCGCTGACCGACGCCCAGGTGGGCAACCTGAGCACCGCCGCTCTCTATACCAACCTGATGGGTCTCGCGGTGACCAATGCGCTGTACTCTGGCACCCACCCGAAGACCAGTTTCAGCAGGCAGGAAATCACCGGGATTCTGACCGGCAACATCACCAACTGGAGCCAGCTGTATGCCAACGACGGCACCCTGCTGCCGAACCAAAAGCTGATCCTGCTGGATCGCGCTCCAGGTTCCGGCACCAAGGCGGCGATGAACGTCTACTTCCTGCTGAACCCGACTGCCAGCGGTGTCGGCGCCCAGTGGATCCCCGAGAACGAGAAGGCGGTCGGCGGTGGCCCCACCCCGGCCGGCCTGTCGTCGCCGGTGCCGTCCTCGAACTGCAGCAGCAGCGTGCCGTCGGCTTACATCGACTTCAACGAGAGCAGCTCCACCACCCTGTTCCAGGACCTGGAGAACCTGAACACCGCGAACTGCCTCGCCATCGGCATCCTGGGCCTGGAATTCGCTCCGGAACTCGAGCTGGGTGGCATGAACCCCGCCACCGGGGTCGCGAACTACCAGTTCGCGAAGATCAACGGCGTCGACCCCTACGCGCGCTTCACCACCGGCGCGCACGTCTATGCAACGTACGCCAACGAGCTGAACGGCAGCTATGACCTGATGTTCACCAACTCGTTCAACTACCGCACCGGCCTGGTCAACGGCGTGGGTCACTACCTGGGCGACGGGTCGTACAACAGCGTGTTCATCAACACGATGATGAGCCAGCTGGGCAACGGCGCCATCCCCGGCGGTGTGAGCGGCCAGTATCCCGCCGGCGTGCCGGGCATCCTGCTGGATCCCGCCGTTTCGGGCGCCGCGGGCCGGTGCGTGACGCCCGGCTCGCGTTTTCTCGACTCGCAGCACCCGCCGGAACTGGTCGGCACCTTCAACTCGGTGGCGGGCGTCACCGTTCCTGCTTGCAACGACCAGCTGCGGTAAGCCATCGCCGGTTCGGCAGAAACCGGCATGATGCGTCCCGGATGCAATGAAGACTCGCACCCTTTCAAGCGAACGTTCCTTGAACTGGACGTTCGCGCTGGTGTTCGCAACGACCTACATCGTGCTGTACGTCGCGTACTCCTTGATCCCGGACAGCTGGTTGGCTGATTTCGTCTACAACATCGGGATCGTTGGGCCGGCCAAGGTCGTTGTCAATGGGCTCGCCCCCACCGAGCACACGGTGGGCGTGCACAACCGTCTGGAATCCGCGCGGGCGACGCTGAGTATCGTGCGCGGCTGTGACGGCTCGGGTGTGATCTTTCTGCTCATCGCGGCGATCGTCGCATACCGCTCATCCTGGAAGCGTACCCTGCTCGGGCTGCTTGGCGCTGTGATGCTGATCTCCCTGCTGAACCTGATCCGCATCGTGGTGCTGTACTTCATCCAGGCATACCACGCGCCCTGGTTCGAATCGATGCATGTGTATTTCATCCCGACCGCGACGATACTGCTCGGCACTCTTTACTTCGCGCTCTGGACCGCGCGCGTGGCATGACCCCAGCCCGCCTGCTCAGGATTTGCCGGCGTGCGATCCTGGTGTGGTGCCTGCTGTCCGGTGCCGGCTTTTTCCTCGTGCGTCCACTCGCAGCCGCATTGCTGCCCGCGATGGGGTGGATGATCAACCACATGCAGTCCGATTTCCGGGCTCAGCTCCTGGTCGAGGACTTCAAGGGCAGCCCCATGATCATGATGCCCTGCGTCACGACCCGGGCGATCGCCCTGGCCTCGGGCGGGTTCGCTGCGCCCGACAGCTCTTTCGATGGCGGGGGCGTGGACGCGGTGCATGCGCTGGTGCCGATCGTGATATTCCTGGTTGCGGTGATCAGCTGGCCCGTCAGGGGTTGGCACGAAATGCTCGGGCGTGCTCTGGGCTCGATGGTGCTGCTTCCGCCTCTCGTCGCTATGACAACCGTGCTGCTGTTCGTCGGGCGGGTCGAGGGACTTCTTCATCGTCTAACGACGGGCGTGGCTCCGTCACAGCGAAGCGCCCTTCTGCAGTCCTACGTGTTCATGGAAGAAGGGGGACGCTGGCTGGTTCCACTGGTCGCGGCGATGTTGTGCATTGGCATCGGCGCAAAGCTGTTCGGCCGGGGCAGGGCTTCCTCCCCCACCGGAGCGACCCCTGAACCCGGATTGCCGGCACCTTGACGATGTGATTTCCTGGCCGTATGACAGCAGTGCCCGCGTAATCACTGGGCACCCTATGAGGAAGCGCCCGCAGACGGCCGCTTCACCCGGAACCACGCCGCATACAAGGCCGGCAGGAACGTCAACGTCAGGAACGTGGCGGCGATCAGCCCGCCCATCAGCGCGATGGCCATCGGCCCGAAGAACACGCTGCGCGACAGCGGCACCATCGCCAGCACCGCCGCGGCGGCGGTGAGCCAGATCGGGCGGAAGCGACGCACCGCCGATTCGACGATGGCGGTCCACTCGTCCGCGCCCGCCATCACGTCCTGGCGGATCTGGTCGACCAGGATGACGGAGTTGCGCATGATCATGCCGGCCAGGGCGATCACGCCGAGCAGCGACACGAAACCGAACGGCATCTGGGTCACCAGCAGCGCCGCGGCCGCGCCGATGATGCCGAGCGGCGCCGTGAGCAGCACCAGCGAGGTGCGGCCGAAGTGCTGCAATTGCAGCATCAGCAGCAGCAGGATCACCACCGCCATCTTGGGCATCTCGGCGTTGATAGAATCGTTGGCGATCTTGTTCTGTTCCATCGCGCCGGACACCTCGATGGCATAGCCCGGCGGCAGCTTGGCGCGCAGCGGCGCCAGCTCGCGCTCGATCATGCCGCTCACGTCCGGCGCCAGCATGCCGTCCACCGCCTCGGCCTCGATGGTGATCGTCGGCAGGCGGTTGCGGCGCCAGATCACGCCGTCCTCGAACAACGCGGTGGCGCGCCCGAACTGCGAGAACGGCACCGACTGGCCGCTGGCGGTGGGCATGTAGGCGTCCTTGAGGTCGCCCAGGCGGTCGCGCTCCTGCAGCGGCTGGCGCGCCACCACGGCGATGTTGCGGTTACCCTCGCGGTAGGTGCCGATCTGGGTGCCGCTGAGGATGGTCTGCGCGGCGCCGCGCACCTGCTCGCTGGACACACCGAGCACGCGCAGCTTGTCCTGGTCGATCTCGTCGTGCACGGTGAGGATCTTCTCGTGCCAGTTGTCGTGCACGTTGACGGCATAGGGATTGGCGCGCAGCACCTGCTTGGCCTGCTCGGCGAAGGCGCGCACCACGGCCGGGTCCTGCCCGAAAACGCGGAACTGGATCGGCCAGCCCACCGGCGGACCGTTGGGCAGGCGGTCGATTTTGTTGCGAACCTCCGGGAAGCCCTCCGCCAGCCACTGCTTGAGATGCAACCGCAGCCGCTCGCGCGACGGGATGTCGCGCGCCACCACCATGAACTCGGCGAGGTTGGTGTTGCGCAACTGCTGATCCAGCGGCAGGTAGAAACGCGGGCTGCCGTTGCCGACATAGGCGACGTAGTCGGTCACGTCCGGGTCCTGCGCCAGCTTCGTCTCCATGCGCCGGGCCACGTCCTCGGTGGCGGCGTAGCTCGACCCTTCGGGCAGCCACAGGTCGGCGACCAGCTCGAGCCGGGTCGAGTCGGGAAAGAACTGTTGCGGGATGAAGCGGAAGCTCGCCACACCCAGCACAAAAGCCACGCCGGTGGCGGCGATCACCGTCCAGCGATGCTCCACACACCAGTCGATGGCGGCGCGCAGGCGGCGGTAGAACGGCGTATGGAACAGGTCGTGCACTTCCTGCGGATGGGCGCGCAGCAGCCAGTGGCCGATGAACGGGGTGAAGTAGACCGAGGCGACCCAGGAGATCAGCAACGCCATGCCCACCACCGCGAAGATCGAGAAGGTGTACTCGCCGGCGGAGGACCTGGCCAGGCCCACCGGCAGGAAGCCGGCGGCGGTGATGAGGGTGCCGGTCAGCATGGGGAAGGCGGTGGAGGTGTAGGCGAAGGAGGCGGCGTCCAGCTTGGTATAGCCCTCCTCCAGCTTGCGCGCCATCATCTCCACCGAGATCATGGCGTCGTCCACCAGCAGGCCCAGCGCCAGCACCAGCGCGCCGAGCGAGACCTTCTGCAACTCGATACCGGCGTACTTCATGGCCACGAAGGTGATGCACAGCACCAGCGGTATGGTCAGCGCCACCACCATGCCGGTGCGCAGTCCCAGGCTGAAGAAGCTGACGATGAGCACAATCACCACCGCTTCCGTCAGCGAGCGCAGGAACTCGCCCACCGCATCGTGCACCACCGCCGGCTGATCGGTGATCTGCGCCGCCTCGATGCCCACCGGGAAGGTCGAGCGGAGCTGCGCCAGCGCGGCGTGAAGCTGGCGGCCCACTTCCAGCACGTCGGCATCACGCTGCATCACCACGCCCAGCGCCATTGCCTCCTTGCCGCGGTGGCGTATCCTGGTCACCGGCGGATCTTCATAACCGCGGTAGACGCGGGCGAAATCGCCCAGGCGCAAGGTCCGTCCGTTGACGCGGAAGCGCGTCTCCTCGATCTCCTGGATCGAGTTGTACTGCCCGCCGACGCGCACGTAAACGGCGCGGTCGGGCGTGTTGAGCTGGCCGGCGGGGGCGATGGTGTTCTGCCCCTGCAGCGCGTCGCCGAGCTGCTGGAAGCTGATGCCCAGCTCGGCGAACTTGCTCTGCGAGAACTCGACGTAGATCCTGGGTTCCTGGTCGCCCAGCAGGTCGACCTTCTCCACCCCGGGCACGCGCTGCATGGTCTTGCGCGCCTGGTCGACGTAGTCCTTCAGTTCGGAATAGCTGAAGCCCTCGGCGTGAAAGGCGTACATGGCGATGTAGGTGTCGCCGAACTCGTCGTTGAAGAACGGCCCCACCACGCCGCGCGGCAGGCCGGCCTGCATGTCGCCGACCTTCTTGCGCACCTGGTACCAGGCGTCCTTGAGATACTTCGGCGGCATATCCTCGCGCAGCACCACGAACACCTGCGACTCGCCCGGCTTGGAATAGCTCTGGGTATAGTCCAGCCAGGGCGTCTCGGCCAGCTTCTCCTCCAGCTTGTCGGTGACCTGCAGCTCCATCTCCTTGGCCGTCGCACCCGGCCAGTAGGCGCTGACCACCATCACGCGGAAGGTGAAATCCGGATCCTCGCGCTGCCCCAGCTTGGTATAGGCCAGCACGCCGCTGACCACCATCAGAACGATCAGGAAACGGGTGAACGAGGCGTGCTCGATCGCCCAGCGCGACAGGTTGAAGCCGCCCTCTTGGCGTGGCATGAGCGGCTTAGGGCCTGTTGACCATTACTTTGGCGCTGCGTTGGCCCCGGATTTGCGGCCAGGCAAGGCGCGAGGAACGCTGCGTAGTTGAAGTAGGTAAGCGACGAGCAACGCCGCATGGCCGCAAATCCGGGGCCAACCCTTCGGGACGGGGTCTATTTTC
>JARLJS010000066.1 GCA_031291075.1 Nevskia sp.
GCGGCCTGGGCATCCGCCTCGGCCCGCGCGCGTGCCTCGGCCAGCGCCTGGCGCTCGGCACCGAGCGCCCGCTGCGTCTGCTCGGCCTGCGCCTGCGCCGTGCGCGCCTGGTCGAGCATCTGCGTGGCCTGCCGCTGGCGCTGCTCCAGCACCCGTCGCACCGGCAGGTACAGGAAGCGCTGCAACAGCCACAAAAGGACCAGGACGTTGACCGCCTGCAGGGCCAGCGTCCACCAGTCGATCTTCATTTGTGCACGAACGGGTTGGCGAACAACAGGAGCAGCGCGATCACCAGGCAGTAGATCGCCATCGTCTCGATCATCGCCAGGCCCACGAACAAGGTACGCGATATGGTGTTGGAGGCCTCCGGCTGGCGCGCGATGGCGTCCATCGCCGCCGCCACCGCGCGGCCCTCACCCAGCGCCGGGCCGACCGCGCCGAAGGATACCGCCAGCGCCGCGCCGAGTATGCTCGCAATCGAAATCCAGTCGGTCATAAGTGCTCCCGGTAAGAAAATGGAATCGTTCAACCCTCGTCGCCGGCGGCGGCGCCGATGAACACCGTGGCCAGCACGGCGAAGATGTAGGCCTGCACCACGCCGGTCAGCACTTCCAGCGCCATGAACGGGATCGGTACGAACAGGCCGGCCAGCGACAGCACGATGCCGATCACGAACACGCCGCTCATGATGTTGCCGAACAGGCGCACCATCAGGGAAAAGGTGCGGGTCAGCGCCTCCACCAGGTTGAGCGGGATCATGATCCAGGTCGGCCTGGCGAAGCTGCGCAGGTAGCCGCCCGGGCCCTGCCCGCGCACGCCGAAATAGATGGTGGCGAAGAACACGATGGCGCCGAGCGCGGCATCGGTCTCGATATGCGCTGTCGGCGGCTCGTTGCCGGGCACCAGCGAGGACAGGTTGGCGCACAGGATGAACAGGAACAGGGTCGCGATCAGCGGCAGGTAGGGCGCGGGGTCCAGGCGCGTGGTGGCGCGGATCTGCTCCCCCACCAGCTCGACGAACCACTCGGCCAGTGCCTGCACCCGGCCGGGACGCTCGACCTCGAGGCGCCGCGTCAGCGCGAAACTGCCGGCGGCCAGCAGCAGCATGATCGCCCAGGTTGTCACCACCTGGGCCTGCACCGGCACCGGCCCGAGGTGGAACAGGGCTTCGCCCGCCAGCGGGGAGGCGTTCACGCGGCACGCGCCCGGCGCAGGATCAGTCCACGCCCGATGAGGAAACCACCCATCGCCAGCAGCACCGGCCAGGCGCCGAGGCGCGCCAGCGGCACGAACACCGCCGCCACCGCCAGGATGCGCGCCGCCTGCAGCAGCGGCGCGAAGCGCCGGCCTTCGAGGTAAAGCCGCGTGTTCCAGCGCAGCAGGGCGAAGTGCAGCAGGCCCAGCGCCAGGCCGAGCGCCGCCCAGGCGAGCATCTGCGGCTGAAAGGAGGTGCTCACGAATGCACCCACTTCCAGGCCGACCAGCAGCCCAGGGCGACGCCGCCGGCGATCAGCGCGCCGGTCCAGAAGATGCCGCTGTCCGCGACGCGGTCGAGATAGCGGCCGAGCCAGGCGCCGAGCAGGGTGGGGGTGACGATGATCCAGCCCAGCACGCCGACCCGCGCCAGCTGCCCGGCCAGCGTCGGCGCGCCGGTGCGCAGCCAGCGCTCATGACGGTCGCGGCGACGGCGCACCCCGGTCACCACATCGTCGTCGCGCTGTTCCATGTTCATAGCAGGCTTCACTCCACCCGGACACTGCCCGGACGCAGGTAGCGCAGGATCTCGCGCATGGCCCGCAGCTCCATGCGCACGGACTCGGTGCGCGCCTTCCGTTCGGCCTCGTCGCGCGCTTCGAACTCGCGCAGCACGGTCGATTCGAGCCGGTCGAGGTCGGCATCGGCGATCGCCTCGCGGGTGGCGATCGCCACGCTGCGGCCGTCCTCCACCGTGAGCACGCCGCCGCGCACCGCGCAGTGCGATGCGCCCGCAGCGGTGCGCCAGCTCACCACGCCGATCTCCAGCGTGGTGAGGAAGTCGGCGTGTCCCGGCAGCACGCCGAAGCCACCGCTGGCGTCTTCCGCGCGCAGCGAGACCACCTCGGACGTGTCCACCACGACCGCGCCGAGGCTGGTGATGGTGAGGTGCAGGGTGCTCACCGCGGTGCTCCCGCAGCCGTCGCTGCGGCCTCACACTGCCGCGCCTCCTCCAGCGTGCCGATCATATAGAGCGACTTCTCGGCCCAGCCGTCGCAGGCGCCGTCGAGGATCGCCTGGCAGCCCTTCACCGTCTCGGCCCGCGACACCGAGCGCCCCGGCATGCCGGTGAAACCCTCGGTGACGCTGAAGGGCTGCGTCAGGAAGCGCTGCAGGCGGCGGGCGCGGCCCACCAGCAGGCGGTCCTCGGCCGACAGCTCGTTCAAGCCCAGCAGCGCGATCACGTCCTGCAGGTCGCGGTAGCGGGCGATGGTTTCGCGCACGCGTCCGGCGACGCGGTAGTGCTCCTCGCCGACAACGCGGGGGTCGAGCAGCACCGACGAGGAGCCGAGCGGGTCCACTGCCGGATAGATGCCCTCCGCCGCCATCGCGCGCGACAGCATGATCTGGCTTTCGAGGTGGGTGGCGATGGTGGTCACCGCCGGATCGGTGAAGTCGTCGGCCGGCACGTACACCGCTTCGATGGCGGTGATCGAGGCGCCGGCCACCGAGGCGATGCGCTCCTGCAGCGCAGCCACCTCGCTGGCCAGGGTGGGTTGGTAACCCACCCGCGACGGCAGGCGCCCGAGCAGGCCGGACACCTCGGCACCGGCCTGTACGAAGCGGAACACGTTGTCCATCAGCAGCAGCACGTTCTGATGGCGCTCGTCGCGGAAATACTCGGCGATGGTCAGCGCCGCCAGCGCCACGCGCCAGCGTGCGCCGGGAGGCTCGTTCATCTGCCCGAAGATCAGCGCGGTGTGGGGGAGGGCGCCGTACTGGCGCATGTCCTGCAGCAGCTCGTGGCCTTCGCGCGAGCGCTCGCCCACGCCGGCGAACACCGAAATGCCGCGGTAGCGTTCGACCATGGCGTGGATCAGCTCCATCACCAGCACGGTCTTGCCGACGCCGGCGCCGCCGAAGATCGCCGCCTTGCGTCCCTGCGCCAGCGGCGCCAGCAGGTCGATGACCTTGATGCCGGTCTCGAACAGCTCGGTGCCGCGCGCCCTGGTCTCCAGCGGCGGCGGCGGCCGGTGGATCGGCCAGCGCGGGGTGTCGGGGGCCAGCGGCGGCCCGCGGTCGCGCAGGCTGCCGGTGACGTCGAGCAGGCGGCCGAGCACCGCCTCGCCCACCGGCACCTGCAGCGGGCCGCCGCTGCTGCGCACGCTTACGCCGCGGTGCAGGCCATGGGTGTTCTGCAGCGCCACGCAGCGCACCGCGCGTCCGCCGGTGTGCGCCTGCACTTCGAGCACCAGCGGCTCGGGCAGGTCCCAGTCGACGCTGAGCGCGCTCTCCAGGGGTGGCAGCCCGCCCTCGCCGAACTCGACGTCGACCACTCCCCCGCGCACCGCCGTCACCACCCCCATGGCCAGGGCGACCTGGGCAGCTTGCGTCATCGGGGCGGGCGGTTCGAGCAGCATGCCGGCATTCCTCTGGGTTGCCTCAGCGGCGCGGGATTCTGAGCAGCAGATCGACCTCGGCCTCGGCCTCGATCCAGTCCTGCGTCTCCCCACCCGGCTGAAAACCGCGCTTCTCGGCGCGGAAATAGGCCGCCCGTGCGATCAGGGCGAGGCGGTGCTGCGGATCGACCGGGGCCTTGCCGGCGGCCGCAACGGCCGGCTTCCTGACCCGTTTCTTAGGCGCCGCTTTGGCCGGCGGGGTGTTCTGCACTGCCTTGGCTGGCGCCTTTTTCGCGCGCGGTTTGGCTTCTGCTTTTGCAGCCGGCCCGGGGGCGCCAGCCTTGCGCCGCGTCGCCGGCTTGGCCGGCGCAGCGGCTGCAGGCGGCTCGTCCGCAGTCGCGGCTAGTCGAGGCGTGGTGCCCCGTTTCCTGGACGAATCACGATTGGCCATTCCCGTCACCTCTCGCTTGCGAATCTGCAGGACATCCCTGTCGACCGAATGGGTTGACGTCCGCGATGGAACACACCCTAAGCCCGCCCTCGGGTCGGCAGCAACCATAACTGGATTTGGTTGAAGCCTAGGGTCTGTACCTTGACCGCTCATTGACGTACATCAACATGGGCAGCGGAGCCCCGTGGAATGTTGGCGCCGCAGCCTGACTCCTTGTCGTCATTCCCGCGTAGGCGAATCCAGTCTTTGCTCAGGTAGGCGTCGAGCGCGGCATAGCGGCGGGATGCGCACGCCGCGATAGGCGCGGTCGAATCCGCGGTCCCGCAGCAGGCCGTGCAGCGGGACGAAATATTCGGCGGGCCGGCCGCGCAGGCGGCCGTCGGGCGACCAGGCGCCACCCCCATCCCCGGCCGGTGCGCCGCCGGTCACGTCCTACCGGCTGTATTTGCTCAGGAACGGCCAGACGATGTCGCTATTCACGAGGTTCTGCGTATTGACCCCGGTGCCCAGGGAGATGTCGGCCGCGAAGGTGCCGAACCCGGTGCCGCAGCTGGGGCTGCCGTACCAGCAGTGACCGCCATCCTGCACAGAGCAGAAGGTGACCTCGGTGTCGGACGGGCAGCTCGCATAGGTCACGCAGGTCACGTCGCCGGAGTGGGTGCCGTCGCCCACGCTGGCGGGGGAAACGGCCGGGACGGTGGTGGCCGCGCATCCCTGCGCGCTGGCGAACTGGGCCATGCTCGCCTGGTCGGTGGAGTACCGCACGAAGTAATCCCGGCCGCCCTGGCCGTGGGTGCCCAGCACCGGCACGTGGTGCTTCGGCTTGCAGTCGCTCATCGGCAGGGTGCGGATGCCGCCGGAGCCCTCGACGATGGCGGCGATCATGTCCGAGGCCTCGCAGGCGAGCCGGTCCGCCATGAAGGCGCCGTTGGAAAAGCCCACCGCGTAGACGCGGCTGGCGTCGACATCCAGATGCTGCTTCACTTCGGCAAGAATCGCGCGAATCAGCGCCACGTCGTCCAGGTTCAGCTCCAGCGAAGAGGCGCTGCCGCAGCAGACGCCGCCGTTCCAGCTGTCCTGGTAGCCTTGCGCCATCACCAGGATGAACCCGTTCCGCTCGGACTGGTCGACCAGTCCGCCGCTGGTGCCGTTGCCGGAATACGGCGAGGTATTGGTTCCGCGCACGCAGAACATCGAGGTGTTCTCCAGGAAGCCCGGCAGGCAGAACACCAGCGGCGTTGGCACGCCCCGCTGGTAGCTCTTGGGGATATGCACCTTGTACTCGCGCGTCAGGCCGTGCTGCCCGGTCACGCCCTTGATCCCGATGTAGTCGAACCCGCCCGGCGCACCACCGGTGGCCGGGATGTCGCCGGCCCGCCATTGGCCCGGCGGCGGCTCGATGTCGGCCGCGGATACCGGAGCGACAACGGACCCCATCCCGGCCGCCAGAGCAAGAACCGCAAGCACGCGCCTCGTCAGCATCGATCGTCTCCCCCAAGGATTATTGTCTTTTTTTCGATCCCACGGCGCCGGTTGCCGCGGCGCGTCTGGGCCAACCCGCTGCACTATAAGGATACAGCCCCGGTACCGGACGGCGGAACCGGGCAAACACGGATCCGGCGGGCGGGCCTCAGCGCACCGGGCGCAGCACCAGGCTCTGGCCGCAATGGTCGTGGACGTCCGCGCTGCAGTCCCGCGGCCGCAGCTGGCGGTCGAGGCAGACGCGCACTTCCTGCAGGTAATGTCCGGAGCAGGCCACGGCCAGGTCGCGGCCGTCCAGCCCCGGATTGGAGGCGACGAAGTCCCGCTTCAGCTGGGCGGAGTCCACGCTGAGGTAATCCCCCAGGGCTGCGTACCGCTGCGGGACGCGGATGCTGCGATAGGCGCGCTCCACCGTGGCGAAGTACTCGTCCGGCTCCATCCCGCTGCAGGCACCGTGGGTGCGCCATTCGTGGATCACCAGCCCGCGGCTGGGCATCAGCGGCAGCATATGGTCGATGGTGTCCTCGCTTACCCGTTCGCGCGTGCGGCACTCGCGCGGGTAGCCCTGCTCGTTCTGCGGCCACAGGCCGTGGGCGACGAAGGCGTAGGGACGGGCGCACTGCGGCTCGTCGCCGCGGCTGTTGCCGGCGCAGTACTGCGGCGACCAGGACAGGCTGAGAACGTAGTAGTCGAAGCGGCCCGGCGGGTCCGCCGCCGCTGCCGCGGACAGCAGCAGGCCGGCGATCAAGGCCAGCCGCGACACCCGTACCTCTTCACCGGCTACGCGATTGCGGTCCAATCGATCATCTCACGTCTCACGTCTCACGTTTCACGTTTCACGTCTTGGCGCCGGCCAGGAACAGCCAGGTCGCGACCACCGTGTCCGGGTTCAGGCTCATGCTCTCGATGCCCTCGTCGAGCAGCCAGCGCGCCAGGTCGGGGTGGTCCGACGGGCCCTGGCCGCAGATGCCGACGTACTTGTTCTGCCGGCGGCAGGCCGAGATGGCCATGTGCAGCATCTTCTTCACCGCCGGGTCGCGTTCGTCGAAGCCGGCGGCGACCAGGCCGGAGTCGCGGTCCAGGCCCAGCGTGAGCTGGGTCATGTCGTTGGAGCCGATGGAGAAGCCGTCGAAGTATTCCAGGAATTCCTCGGCCAGCACGGCGTTGCTCGGCAGTTCGCACATCATGATCAGCTTGAGATCATCCTTGCCGCGTTCCAGGCCGTTCTCACGCAGGATCTCGCTGACACGCCGCGCCTCGGTGAGGGTGCGCACGAACGGCACCATCACCTGCACGTTGCGCAGCCCCATCTCCTCGCGCACGTAGCGCAGCGCCCGGCATTCCAGGTCGAAGCAGGGACGGAACGATTCGGCGATGTAGCGCGAGGCGCCGCGGAAGCCCAGCATCGGGTTCTCCTCGTGCGGCTCATAGCGGCTGCCGCCGACCAGGTTGGCGTACTCGTTGGACTTGAAATCGGACAGCCGCACGATCACCGGTTCCGGCGCGAAGGCCGCGGCGATGGTGGCGATGCCCTCGGCCAGGCGCATCCAGAAATAGTCCACCGGGCTGGGGTAGGCGGAGATCATCTGGTCGATGATGCGGCGCACGTCCGCCGGCTGGCGGTCCAGCTCCAGCAGGGCCTGGGGGTGAATGCCGATCTGGCGGTTGACGATGAACTCGAGGCGGGCCAGGCCGACGCCGCGGTGTGGCAGGCTGGCGAAGTCGAAAGCCTGCTCCGGCGTGCCGACGTTCATCATGATCTTGACCGGGATTTCCGGCATCTTGTCGAGCGCCACCTCGTCCACGGCGTAGTCGACGTGGCCCTGGTAGACGTAGCCGGTGTCGCCCTCGGCGCAGGACACGGTGACCGCCGCGCCGTCGCGCAGCACCTCGGTCGCGTTGCCGGTGCCGACGACTGCCGGGATGCCCAGCTCGCGCGCGATGATGGCTGCGTGACAGGTGCGGCCGCCGCGGTTGGTGACGATGGCCGAGGCGCGCTTCATGATCGGCTCCCAGTCCGGGTCGGTCATGTCGGTGACCAGCACGTCGCCCTGCTGCACCCGCGTCATCTCGTCGAGCGAGCGCAGGCTGCGTACGGTGCCGGCGCCGATCTTCTGGCCGATGGCGCGGCCTTCCGCCAGCACCTGGCCGCGGCTCTTCAGCTTGTAGCGGCGCAGGGTGTTGCCGGTGGCGCGCGACTTCACCGTCTCCGGGCGGGCCTGCAGGATGTAGAGCTTGCCGTCCACGCCGTCCTTGCCCCACTCGATGTCCATCGGCCGGCCGTAATGGCGTTCGATGATCATGGCCTGGCTGGCCAGGGCCTGGATGTCGGCGTCGCCGAGGGAGAACCGGCGGCGCTCGGCCTCGGCCACCGGCACGAACTCCACCGCCTTGCCGCCGGCACTGGCGTAAACCATCTTCTTGGCTTTTTCGCCCAGGCCGCGCTTGAGGATGGCGGGGCGGCCGGCGCTCAGCGCCGGCTTGTAGACGTAGAACTCGTCGGGGTTCACCGCGCCCTGCACCACGGCCTCGCCGAGGCCGTAGCTGGAGGTGATGAACACCGCCTCGCGGAAGCCCGATTCTGTATCCATGGTGAACATCACGCCGCTGCTGCCGAGGTCCGAGCGCACCATGCGTTGCACGCCGGCCGACAGCGCCACCTTGGCGTGGTCGAAGCCCTGGTGCACGCGGTAGGCGATGGCGCGGTCGTTGAACAGCGAGGCGAACACCTCCTTTACCTTCTCCAGCACCTGCTCGATGCCGCGCACGTTGAGGAAGGTCTCCTGCTGGCCGGCGAACGAGGCGTCGGGCAGGTCCTCGGCGGTGGCGGAGGAACGCACGGCCACCGAGATGTCCGGGCCGGACTGGTCCAGCAGCTGACGGTAGGCGTCGCGGATCTCCTTTTCCAGCGCGGCCGGGAAGGGCGCCTTGACCACCGCCTCGCGGATCGCCTTGCCGGTGCGGGCCAGCGCCTGCACATCGTCGATGTCGAGGCTGGCGAGCTGGGCGTTGATGCGGTCGGCCAAGCCCTCGTGGGCCAGGAACTCGCGGTAGGCGTCGGCCGTGGTGGCGAAGCCGTCCGGCACGCTGACCCCGGCCTTGCTCAGGTGCTGGATCATCTCGCCCAGGGAGGAATTCTTGCCGCCGACGCGTTCGACGTCGTGCATGCCAAGCTGCTTGAACCAGACTACGGTCGGGGTACCCATGCTCTGTTGTTCCTTTGTAGCAACACGGCTTGGCCGCGGCCTTTTGCCGTTACCGGGTTGTGCCGGGCTTGTTGCGCGACTAAGTTTAAGGGGCCGGCGGCGGCGTCCGGACCGGGGTCCGTGCCGCTGCGGGCGCATATGATAACCGCCTTGGCCGGGCTGCGGCCGGGCGGCCGCCCGCACTGCGGGCCCCAGGGGAAGACGGATCGAATGTCGCCAGACGCCAATCAGAGAACGGTTTTCTTCGTGTCCGACGGGACCGGCATCACCGCCGAAACCCTCGGCGGCACTTTATTGACCCAGTTCGAGGGGGTGCAGTTCAACAAAACCACGCTGCCCTTCATCAATACCCCGGACCGGGCGCGGGTGACGGTGGACTACATCAATCACCTGGCCGCCGCCAACGGCCAGCGACCGATCGTGTTCAGCACCACCGTCAACGAGGAGGTGCGCGGTATCCTGCGCGGCGTGCGGGCCCTGTTCCTGGACCTGTTCGACAGCTACGTCGCGCCGATCGAGGGCGAGCTGGGCCAGAAGTCGACCCATGCCCAGGGCCGCGCCCACGGCATGTCCGACGCCACCCGCTACCACGCCCGCATCGAGGCGATGAACTACGCCATGGAGCACGACGACGGCCAGAGCACGCGCAGCCTGAGCAAGGCCGACGTGATCCTGGTGGCGCCCTCCCGCTGCGGCAAGACGCCCACCACCCTATACCTGGCGCTGCAGCATGCGGTATTCGCCACCAATTTCCCCCTCACCGAGGACGACCTGGAACACCTGCGCCTGCCCAAGAGCCTGCAGGGGTACGAATCCAAGCTGTTCGGGCTGACCTCCGAGCCGGAGCGCCTGTCGCAGGTGCGCGGCGAACGCCGGCCAGGGTCGAAATACGCCTCGCTGGCCCAGTGCGCCTACGAGCTGCGCCAAGTGGAGCAGCTGTATCGCCGCTGCCACGTGCCCTATGTGAATTCCGCCAATATGTCGATCGAGGAGATCGCGGCGACAGTCATGCAAGAAAAAAATCTGAGGCGCTAGTCGTAAATTTTTACCACAAACCAAAAAAATGTCGCTATAATGGCGGCAAGGGACCACTTGCCCAGGGATGGGCACTTCCACTCCTAGAGTCCTGATATGGTTCAACCCGGCCCTTATCCCCCCGCGGCCGGATGGACTACCCCCAATGGGTGATTCGGGGCGCTCGATACCGATTAGAATTTCGCCTGGCACTTTTTGCCAGCGCGCCGTTCGTCCGGCGTGTCGAAACAACCACTTAGGTAACCATGATCCAGTCTGATGTTGTCATCGTCGGCGCCGGGCCCTGCGGCCTGTTTCAGGTTTTCGAGCTGGGGCTGCTGGACCTGCGGGCCCATGTGATCGACGCTCTGCCCGTTGCCGGCGGCCAGTGTGCCGAGCTCTACCCGGACAAGCCGATCTACGACATCCCCGGCTTTCCCACCGTCGGGGCGCAGGAACTGGTCGACCGCCTGCTGCAGCAGATCAAGCCGTTCTCGCCCACCTTCCATCTCGGCCAGCAGGTGCAGGAATTGCGCAAGCTGGAGGACGGCAGCTTCCGCCTGGTCACCTCGACCGGCACCGAGTTCACCGCCAAGGCGGTCATCATCGCTGGCGGAGTCGGCGCCTTCCAGCCGGTGCTGTTGCGCCTGGACGGTATCGAGAAATACGAGAACAACCAGCTCTTCTACCGGGTCAAGGACCCTTCGCTGCACCACGGCAAGAAGGTGGTGGTGCTGGGCGGTGGCGACTCGGCCCTGGACTGGGCCCTGCAGCTGGCGGGCAAGGCCAGCGAAATCACGCTGATCCACCGCTCGGCGGCATTCAAGGCGGCGCCGGCCTCGGTGTCCAGGTTCAAGGAGCTGGCTGAGGCCGGCAAGGCCCGGTTCCTGCTCGGCAGCGTGCTGGGCTACGGCGAGACCGACGGCCGGCTCAGTTCCCTCAACGTCACCGGCATCGACCAGGCCAAGCATGTGATCGAGGCCGACCACGTGCTGGCCTTCTACGGCCTGAACCCCAAGCTCGGCCCGATCGCCGAGTGGGGGCTGACCATGAACAAGCACCAGATCGAGGTCGATACCGAGAAGTTCCAGACCTCGGTCCCCGGTATCTACGCGGTGGGGGACATCAACTACTACCCCGGCAAGAAAAAGCTCATCCTGTCCGGCTTCCATGAAGGGGCGCTGGCGGCGTTCGCCATCAAGCACCAGTTGTTCCCCAACGAGAAGGTCCACCTGCAGTACACCACCACCAGCCCGTCGGTGCATAAGAAACTCGGCGTGCCGGATTGAGGTCCAAGCAAAGCCCTGTGGGTGCCCGGGGCTGCGGCATCATTTGTGCATCGGGCATAATAGCGGGCAGCCATTTACCGACCCTGGAGGGATGTACGATGAATCTGACTCACCGTATCGGCTTGTCGCTCGTTTTGGGCGCCGCTCTGACATCCGTCCAGGTACTGGCGGACGATGCCCCGGCCGCGCCCGAGGCCAAGGCTCACCATCACCACAAGCACCACGCCGGCGGCGGCGCCAAGAAGGGCGCGGCGCACGGCGTTACCTACAAGGGCTGCCTGAAGGAGAAGATGGCGGTCGCCGAGTACTTCTGCAACGCGCACTCCGACGCCTGCAAGGCGGAAAAGGACGGCGCTGCGCGGGAATGCCGCGGCGAAGCTCGTGGCGAGCGACACAAAGGCTGAAAGCGCGGGTGCCCGAAGGTGGCCCTATGAGGCCGCCCGGGCGGTTGGCTCAGCGATCGACTCCCTAGGGAAGGTCTGGTCAATTCGCAGTCGTCATTCCGGCGCAAGCCGGAATCCAGGGAATTCGGCGCGGCGCGCTGTGGGCCCTGGACCCCGGCTTTCGCCGGGGTGACGATTTGATCAGGCCTTTCCCTATGTCACCACGCTGGGCGCCTTACGGCCGGTCAGTTCGCCGATGCGGACGATCTGATCGGCAATGTTCGACAAAGGCGCCAGCGCTTCCGCGGTTTCCCAGGCGAGCGCCGTTTCCCGGCTTTCGTAGCGCTCCAGGTACAGGCGCAGCGTTGCGCCCTCGGTGCCGGTGCCCGACTGGCGCAGCACGATACGTGCGCTGTCGCCGAATACAACGCGCAGCCCCTGGTTCACCGCGATGCTCCCGTCCACCGGGTCGCGGTAGCTGAAATCGTCCGCCAGCGCCACGGTGTAGTCGTCGTAGGATTTGCCGGGCAGGTGCGCGGTGGCGTCGGCCAGCGCCTGCATCACTGTCGCCGCGGTCGCCGCGGACAGGTTTTCATAGTCGTGCCGGGCGAAATAGTGGCGCCCGAAGCGCTGCCAGTGCTGCTGCGCGATCTCCCGTACGGACAAACCCGTCGCCGCCAGTACGTTGAGCCAGGCCAGCACCGCCCATAGGCCGTCCTTCTCGCGGGCATGGGAGGAGGAGGTGCCGAAGCTTTCCTCGCCGCACAGGGTCAGCCGGCCCGCATCCAGCAGATTGGCGAAGAATTTCCAGCCGGTGGGAGTCTCGTGAAACTCCACCGCCAGCGCCTTCGCCACCTGGTCCACGGCGCGGCAGGTGGGCATGGAGCGCGCCAGGCCCTTGAGGCCGTCGCGGTAGCCGGGCAGGCGGTGCAGATGTGCCGCCAGCATGGCCAGCGAATCCCCCGGCGAGATGAAGATGCCGCGGCCCAGGATCATGTTGCGGTCGCCGTCGCCGTCGCTGGCGGCGGCGAGGTCGGGCGAAGCGGGGCTGTTGACCAGGTCCACCAGATGCTTGGCGTAGATCAGGTTGGGGTCGGGATGACCTCCACCGAAGTCCTCCAACGGGCAGCCGTTCATCACGGTGGACTGCGGCGCGCCCAGTTGCTCCACCAGGATGCGCTGGGCGTAAGGGCCGGTGACCGCGTGCATGGCATCGAAGCGCAGGCTGTGGCCCTTCTTGAACCAGTCGCGCAGGCGGTCGAAGTCGAACAGGGTCTGCATCAGGGCGGCGTAGTCGTCGACGCAGTCCACCACCTCGATCTCGGTGTCCTCCAGTTTCTGCATGCCGCGGCGGTCCAGGTCGAGGCTGGCGCCTTCGACGATGCGGTAACGCTGGATCGTCTTGCTGTGCTCGTAGATGCGGCCGGTGAGCCCTTCCGGCGCCTGGCCGCCGCCGGCGACGTTGAACTTGATGCCGAAGTCGCCGTCCGGCCCGGCCGGATTGTGGCTGGCGGTGAACAGGAAGCCACCCCCGGCGCCGCGCAGGCGGATCAGGTGCGAAGCCGCCGGCGTCGACAGCAGGCCGCCCTGGCCGACCACCACCTTGGCCACGCCGTTGGCCGCCGCCATGGCGATGGCGGTGTAGATCGCGTCGCGGTTGTAATAGCGGCCATCGCCCCCAATGATGAGGGTCTTGCCGCGCAGAGTTGTCTCCGTATCGAAAATCGACTGTAAGAAGTTTTCCAGATAATGCGGCTGCTGGAACACGGCAACTTTCTTGCGTAGTCCTGCGGTGCCCGATTTCTGGTCCGTATAGGGCTTGGTCTGGATTTCACGGATTGGCATGGATCTTCTCTCGGCGGCATGCGTTGTCGTGCCTTCAAACCCTATCTTATAGTCCGTTCATGCAACTCGATACGATATTCGCAGACCGTTGTCCCTGCTGCGGCAAACCGCGGCGTATTGCGCATCTGCTCGATCTCTACGAACGCAACTACCGCCTGCTGGAGCGGCTGGTGCCGGAACTGGAGCTGCCGTTCGAGCGGGCGGTGTCGCGCAGCGCCAGCGACCTGCCGCTGACCCTGATCGTGGTGGAGCGCGCGCCGTACACCGCCGAGCTGCGGCTGACCTACGAGTTCAACACGCCGGAGGGCAAGCGGCTCGAGCCGGACATGTGGATCAAGATCTACCGCGACGCGCGGGTGGCGGAGGCGTTGCATTGCGGCAGGCGGTTGCCGTGGCTCGCCGTCGAGGAGGGTGATCCGGAGGCGGGGCGCTTCCTGCATGACCAGTGGGCGCGGAACCATATGCTCGCCAAGTGGTTGGAGTATTTGTTGGAGCACGGGCATGGATTTACGGTGGCGGCGCGACCGCGAATCAGGATCGCGGATTCGCCGGGGGCATAGGTCCCGCGTCCCCGCGCCAAGCACCTTGGGTCCCGCGGCAGCGCACGGGTGGCGCGGCGCGGCTCCCGCTCATTTGGCAACCTCGTTCGACCGCAGGTCCGCGGCAGCTTGCCGCCCCCCTCCATTACCTGGACAATAGCCCCCGGTCCGCGCCGGTGCCCCCGCGACGGTGAGCCGTGAACCCCGCCAGGCCCGGAAGGGAGCAACGGTAGCGGTGCAGCCGGGCGCCGGGGTGTCGCTGGCGCGGGCCGCCTGTCTTCGACAGGCTTTTCCTCTCGTGAAGCCGTCCTGTCAGCGCCGTCGCGGCACCGCCGGTCGGCGGTCGGCCGCCTGCAGGGCCGGCTCGACCAGGTAACCCCAGGCGGTCAAGGCCAGCGCCCCCACGGCGACGCTGTGCGCCCACAGGGCCGCCAGGGGGTATACCGGTTCGCGCAGCAGCAGGGCCACGCCACAGCCGGCCAGGATGACGACCAGCAGGAGATGTCCCGGTGGCCGCATGCCCCAGTCCCAGCGCATCGCCAGCGGTGCGCCGAGCAGGACCGAGGCGCTGCCGACGGCGGCGCCGGCGAGCACGTCCATCGGCCAGTGGGCGCCGACACCGATCCGGCTGAGACCCACCGGCACCGCCAGGGCGAAGGCGCACCAGCGCATCCAGGGCCGCGGCATGAACCAGGCGCAGCTCGCGGCCAGCGCGAACGCGGTGACGCTGTGCCCCGAGGGGAAGCTGTGGGTCTGGTAGAGCGGGCCGACGAGATGGAAGCTGCCGGGCGGCAGCACTGCGCCGGGGCGCGCCGTGTCGAACAGCGCCTTCAGGCCGCGCGACAGCAGGGTGGCGATGCCGGCGGTGACCGCCGCCAGCCAGAGCAGCTGCGGATAGCGCTGCGCCACGAACAGCAGGAGCACCAGGGCGAACAGGCTGTCGCCGCAGTAGGTGACGCACTCCGCCAGCCAGTCCGGCACCGGCCGCCACCAGTCGTTGAGCGGATGGAAGACCGCGTGATAGCCGGCCAGGGCGAACCAGGTGGCGCCGATCACACCGGCGGCCAGCAACCACCAGGCCACGGTCCGGGCCGCGTGCGCGCGCCGCCACGGCAGGGCGTGGCAGCGTGCATCGAGGTTCGCCAGCACCGCCCTGCGGTAGCGGTCCAGCTTCACGAGGCGGGTTCGGTGGTCTTGGCCTGGGCCGGTGCTGCCGGACGCAGCAGCAGGGCAACGCCGCCCTTCTTGAATTCCGGTACCAGCGTCACCTGCTCGCCCAGCTCGGCCTGCAGCTCCGGCAGGCGATCCAGGCGTACGAACACCAGCTCGCCCGGCGCGGGCGAGCGGTTCGGCGTCACCGCGCCGCGATACACTGAGAAGCTCGGCAGGAAGGTGTGGTAGCTCACCACCGGCAGGTTCAGCTCGCGGGCACGCCGCGCGGCATCGCGCACCGGTTCCTGCTGCGCGGCGGCAACCACCGGCACCACGCCGAACCAGACCAGCGCGCCCACCGCCAGCCCGCCGCCGAGGACCGCGCTCCAGGCGGGTGTGCCGCGGCGGAGCACCAGCACCAGCAGGGCCAGCAGCGCCGCGCCGGACAGCGCGTAGTAGAGCCAGCTGAACGAGGCGGCGGCGAGGGTGACGATGCCGCTCTCGTAGCTGCGCTGTTCCGGGATCGGGATGCGCGGCAGGATCCAGGGCAGCGCGGCCAGCACCGCCACCAGCAACAGCGCCGGCAGCAATACCCAGGCACGCGCCGGCAACTCGCGCCAGCCGCGGCCGAACAGGATGAACAGCGGCGTGCAGCCGTACAGCAGGTAGTGCGGCAACTGCGTGCCCGAGAAGGAGAAGAAGGCGAACACCACCAGGAACCAGATCAGCAGGTAGCCGTCGAGCGGGTCCGGGCGGTGCGCCCGGCGCAGCGCAGCCGGCAGCAGGGCGGTGAAGGGCAGCACGATCAGCGGCAGCCACACCAGGTAGTACCAGGGCTTGCCGCCGTGGCCCTGCAGGGTGTTCTGGTAGCGGCCGAGGTTGTGCTCCAGCAGGAAGTGGCGGAAGAAGTCGCCGTGGTCCTGCCGGTACAGCGGATAGGCCCAGGGCAGCACCGCCGCCGCGAACATCAGCCAGCCGAGCGGGTTGAACACCGCCTTGAGCCAGTCCAGCGGCCGTCGCTGCCAGAGGAAGAACAGCAGGCTCACCACCAGCGGCAGCGCCACCGCGATCGGCCCCTTGGCGAGAAAGCCCAGGCCCATCCACAGGTAGATGCGCATCAGCTTGCCCAGGCTGGGCTGCACCGCGTGGCGGTAGATATCGAGCAGGGCCGCCGCCAGCAGCAGGTTGAGCAGGGCGTCGGCGATCGCCGCGTGGCCGATCAAACCCGGCATCAGGCTCAGTGCCAGGCTGCCGGCGGCGAGCAGGGCGGCGCGCCGCTCGCGCGTGAAGCCGTAGGTGAAGCCGTACACCAGCAGCACCCACAGGCTGGCGCACAGGGCGGAGGGCAGGCGGAAGGCGAACTCGTGCGCACCGAACAGCTTCACCGCCGCGGCCTGCAGCCAATAGATCAGGATCGGCTTGTCGTAGCGAGGCTCGCCGTTGAGCGTGGTGGAGAGGTAATTGCCGCTGTCCACCATCTCGATGGTGGCCTGGCTGAACGCGCCCTCGTCGAGGTCGAACAGCGGAATCCCGCTGATCTTGCTCCAGAAGCCGAGCAGTATCGCGGCCAGCAGGAACAGCAGGTGGGTCGACGGCAGACGCTGTTTGTCAGGCACTGTGCGACGCGACCTCTCCGGGGAGCGGCCGGGCCTGCGCGGCGGCTGCCGGCAGGGCGGGCTGGTGCCAGCCCGGCGCCGGCTCGGCCTTGTCGCTGGCGGCGTTGAGCGGGCCCTCGTGCTGCTGGTAGAAGATGCGGCTCATCATCTCCGCCAGCACGCCGGTGGTGAGGAACTGGATCGAGAACACCAGCAGCAGCACCGCGATGAGGAACAGCGGGCGGTTGCCGATGGACTGGCCCAGCACGAACTTCACCACCGCCAGGTAGAGCATGGCGGCGCCGCCGAGCGCACCGAACACCAGGCCGATGGAGCCGAAGAAGTGGCCCGGGCGGGCGCGGAAGCGTAAGAAGAAGAAAACGGTCAGCAGGTCGAGAATGACCCGGAAGGTGCGCGAGATGCCGTATTTGCTTTCACCGAACTGGCGCGCGTTGTGGCTCACCGCGGTCTCGCCGATGCGCTGCGGCGCGGTGACCATCGCCGCCCACACCGGGATGAAGCGGTGCATCTCGCCGTACAGGCGCACTTCCTTGATCACGCGCGCGCGGTAGATCTTCAGGCTGCAGCCGTAGTCGCGGATCTTAACGCCGGTGACGCGCGCGATCAGCCGGTTGGCCAGCTTGGAGGGCAGCTTGCGCGACAGCCAGGCGTCCTGGCGGTTGGCGCGGTAGCCGGCGAGCAGGTCCAGGTCGCGCGCGACCATCTCCTCCACCATGCGCGGGATGTCGGCGGGATCGTTCTGCAGGTCGCCGTCGAGCGTCGCGATGACCTCGCCGCGGGCGGCGTCGATACCGGCCTGCATCGCCATGGTTTGGCCATGATTGCGGGCGAAGCGGATCACCCGCACATGCGGGCCGTAGTGCTGCGCCTGCTCCAGCAGCCGCCGCCCGGTCTCGTCCAGGCTGCCGTCGTCGACGCAGATCAGCTCCCAGGGGCCGGGGTAGGCGGCGAGTCCCTCGTGTACGCGGGCCAGCATCGGGGCGACGCTATCCTGCTCGCGGTACATGGGGATGACGATGCTGAGGCTCGGGGCTGTGGCCGGGCGGTCCGTCACGTGCTGTCCGTGTCTATCTAGATGATCGTTAAAGTTTAACATCCGCATGCTGCCGCGCCGTGCTGGCCAGCCAGGCTGCCGCGCCCGCCAGCAGGGCGGTGGTCAGCAGCAGCAGGTGCAGGTTCACCGCCGCGGCGAGCAGCGCGCCGGAAGGCTTGGCCCCAGGCGCCAGCAGGGCCAGCACGCCGGCCTCGTAGGTGCCGAAGCCACCGGGCGCATGCACCGGCAGCACCGTGCTGAGGTCACCGCCGATGGCGCCGAGCGTGCCCAGCGACTGCCGCACCTGCGCCAGGCGCGACAGTACCCAGCCCAGCGCGGTCAGCTTGATCCCCCACGACAGCCAGCTCAGGCCGAGGTCGAGCGCCAGCCCGCTGCCGCGCGCCGGCAGTCCGTCCAGCGCACGGCCTGCCAGGCCTGCCAGGCGCCCCTGCTGGCCGGACAGCCGCGTCGCCAGCGGCTGTCGCAGTGCGAACAACAACAACGGCGCCGCCGCCGCCAGCGCCGCCGCGGCCCAGGCCAGTTTCGACCAGCCGTGGTCGCGGCCGACCCAGCCGCCGGCGGCGCAGGCCGCGCCCACCGTGGCCAGCACGTGCAGGTCCAGCAGCCGTAGCCAGATCAGGGTGCCGGTGGCACGGGCGGCGTCGATGCCGAACCAGCGGCTCATCAGCAGCGGGAAGCTGGCTTCGCCGGAACGTGCGGGCAGCAGCAGGTTGAGCGCATTGTTGAGCAGGATCAAGCGCAGGCAGGCCCACCAGCGGCCGCGCGGAATGTCGCGCTCGGCCAGGTAGATGCGCAGCGCGCGCACGCCGTAGCTGGCCAGCAGGCCGCACACGGCGAGCGCCAGGATCGCCGCCGGCAGCTCGCGCCAGGGCGTCAGCAGGCGGCCCCAGCCCCAGTAGTGCTGCACCGCCCAGCCGAACAGACCCAGCACCAGCAGGTTCAGCAGCAGCGCCGGCAAACCGGCGCGCGGGGTGCTCACGCCGCGGTCCCACTTTCCTGGCGCAGGCGCTCGCGCAGCCAGGCGGCGAAGCGCCGCAGGCCGGTATCGAAGTCGGTGCGCGGGCGGTAGCCGAGCAGGCGCCCGGCCTTGCCGATGTCGGCCCAGGTGCGGCGCATCTCGCCCGGCTGCCAGGGCTGCCAGTCGATCTGCGCGGGCACTTTCAGCACCTGCTCCAGTTTGCGCACCAGTTCCAGCAGGCCGACGGTGCGATTGTTACCGAGGTTGAAGATCTCGTAGTCGCTGCCGGCGTAGGTCATCGAGGCGCGGATGCCGTCGACGATCTCGCTCCAGTAGGTGTAGTCGCGCTCGGCCGAGCCGTCGCCGAACAGCGGGATCGGCCTGCCCGCCAGCATCAGGCGCGAGAACTTGTGGATCGCCAGGTCCGGCCGCTGTCGCTCGCCGAACACGGTGAAGAAGCGCAGGCCGACGAAGCGCAGCCCGAAGGTACGCGCGTAGACGTAGCCGAGTTGCTCGCCGGCCAGCTTGGAGCTGGCGTACGGATTGATCGGCAGCAGGCCGGTATCGTCCTCGCTCCAGGGCAGGCGCGGGCAGTCGCCGTAGACACTGCTGGACGAGGCGAACACGAACTGGCGGATGCCGTGCTTGTGGGCATAGGTCAGCAGGTTCTGGGTGCCGATGACGTTACTCATCTGGTAGCCCAACGGGTCCAGCAGCGAATTGCGCACGCCCGCCTTGGCGGCGAGGTGGACGATCACGCTATAGGGGGAGCCGAACGGCTGGTCCAGCGCCTGCTCCAGCGCGGCGGCATCGCGCAGGTCGGCCTGCAGCAGGCGGTAAGCGGGTTGCCGCAGGTGCGCGGCTATGTTGTCGTGCTTGATGGTGGCGTCGTAGAAGGGATCGAAGTTGTCGACACAGGTCACGTTCCAGCCGTCGCGCAGCAGGCCGTCCACCAGGTGGCTGCCGATGAAGCCCGCGCCGCCGGTGACCAGGGCGTGGCCGGCGGTCTGCTGGGGGGCGGTGCTGGGTTCTGACACGGTGTTTCCGATCTACGGCCGAAGCCGCGGATTCTACCGCGTCACGACTGCATTTGCCCGCAAAATCATGATCTTCCCGATACCGATACTGGCGCCGCCCGGCCGCATCCGCGACAATGCCGGCGTGATTCCCTCCACCGATTCCGAATGAGCTATCTCGCGCTGGCGCGCAAGTGGCGGCCGCGCCGCTTTGAAGACGTGCGTGGCCAGTCCCACGTGGTCAAGGCGCTGCAGCACGCGCTGGAGCGCGACCGCCTGCACCCGGCGATCCTGCTGACCGGCACGCGCGGCGTGGGCAAGACCACGCTGGCGCGCATCATCGCCAAGGGCCTCAACTGCGAGACCGGGGTGACGGCGCAGCCCTGCGGCATATGCAGCGCCTGCAAGGAGATCAACGACGGCCGCTTCGTCGACCTGCTGGAGATCGACGCGGCCAGCAACACCGGCGTCGACGACGTGCGCCAGTTGATCGACAACGCGCAGTACGCCCCGGCCCGCGGCCGCTACAAGGTGTACCTGATCGACGAAGTGCACATGCTGTCGAAGAGCGCCTTCAACGCACTGTTGAAGACGCTGGAAGAGCCGCCGCCGCACGTCAAGTTCATCCTCGCCACCACCGATCCGCAGAAACTGCCGATCACGGTGCTGTCGCGCTGCCTGCAGTTCAACCTCAAGCGCCTGCCGCAGCACCTGATCCGCGACACCCTGGCCGACATCCTGGCGCAGGAGGAGGTCGAGTTCGAACCGGGCGCGGTGGCCGAGATCGCGCGCGCCGCCGACGGCTCGATGCGCGACGGCCTGTCGCTGCTGGACCAGGCGATCGCGTTCGCCGGCGGCCTCGGCCTCAAGCGTGAAGGGGTGGAGGAGATGCTCGGCACCGTCGGCCGCCGCACCTTGTTCGAGATCCTGGAGGCGCTGGTGCGCGGCGACGCCGACGGCATCCTCGCCGGCATCCGCAAGCTCGACGAGTCGGCGCCCGACCATGCGGCGTTGCTCAACGACCTGGCCGCGCATCTGCAGCGCATCGCCGTGCTGCAACTGCTGCCCAAGGCGGGCGACGAGGACGACGATCCGGCCCTGGCCCCGCTCGCCAAATCCGCCACGCCGGAGGACGTGCAGCTGTGGTACCAGATCGCCGTGCTCGGCCGTCGTGACCTGCCGTGGGCGCCGGACCCGCGCCTCGG
This sequence comes from Nevskia sp., assembly GCA_031291075.1. GTDB lineage: Bacteria > Pseudomonadota > Gammaproteobacteria > Nevskiales > Nevskiaceae > Nevskia. Next base: position 20,804 of record JARLJS010000066.1, read on the forward strand.
CTTCGAGATGACCGTGCTGCGCATGATGGCGTTCCGGCTGGATTCGGCTGCGCCGTCGGGAGGCGTAGCGGGAGGCGGGAGGCGGGAGGCGGGAGGCGTGACAGCAACAACTGCCGCTGCATCCGCGGCTGCTGCTGCGCCCGCCGCGCAAGTCGCAGCTTCAGCCCCGAGCCCCGCCGCAGTTGCCCCTCCCGCTTCCCGCGTTCCGCCCCCCGTCGCTGTTGCGCCTCCCGCCTCCGACCCCGAGTCCCGGCTTGCCCCGCCCGCCGACTGGACGCAGCGCATCGAGAGCCTCGGTTTCGACGGCATGACGCGGCAGCTGGCGCGTCACTGTGCCTGGCTGGGCGAGGCGGGCGGCGAGGTGCTGTTGGCGCTCGATGCCCGTGCCAAGCACCTGCTGACCGAGGACCGCCGCGCCGCGATCGAGCGTGCGCTCGCGGCGCAGGCCGGCGGCGAACTGCGCCTGGTGGTCGAGATCGGCGCCGCCACCGACGTGCTCAGCCCGGCGGGCGCCGAGGAACGGCGGCTGGTGGAGCGCCAACGCGCGGCCGAGGCGGCGATCGAGGCCGATCCCCAGGTGCGCGAATTCAAGGAGTCGTTCGGCGCCACCGTGCGTCCAGGCTCGGTGCAGCCGGCGGAATAGGTGACCGATCATTACATCGCGGAGAGGGCCGGGCGGCGGTGTGCCTGGTCCCGGCCCACGGACTTTGGAGTGTTGCAATGAGAGCAGATCTTGGACAGTTGATGCGTCAGGCGCAGAAGGCGCAGGAAGCGATGAAGCGCATGCAGGCCGAACTGGCGCAGGCGGAGGTGATCGGCGAGGCCGGGGCGGGCATGGTCAAGATCACGCTCAACGGCAAGCATGAGGCCAAGCGGGTGGAGATCGCGCAGGACGCCCTGCAGGAATCCAAGGACTTCCTGGAGGATCTGATCGCCGCGGCGATCAACGATGCCACCCAGAAGCTGGAGCGCCAAACCTCGGAAAAGATGGCCAAGCTCGCCGGCGGACTCAACCTGCCGCCGGGTATGCTGTAAGCCTTTCGCGGCCGGTGGAGGTGCCGTAACAGGCCATGGCCACTTATTCGCCGCGGCTGTCGCGGCTGATCGAAGCCCTGCGCCGCCTGCCGGGGGTCGGCCCCAAGTCGGCGCAGCGCATGGCGTTTCACCTGCTGGACCGCGACCGCGAGGGCGCGGCCTATCTGCGCGACCGTCTGGCCGAAGCGCTGGACGGCGTCGGCCGCTGCCCGAGCTGCCGCATGTTTTGCGAAGACGGCCAATGCGCCTATTGCACCGTGCAGCGCGCTGCCTCCGGCCAGATCTGCGCGGTGGAAAGCCCGGCCGACCTGGTGGCCATCGAGAACGGCACCTCCTACCGCGGCCGTTACTTCGTCCTGATGGGGCGCCTGTCGCCGCTGGACGGCGTCGGCCCCGAGCAGCTCGGCCTGGATCTGCTCGGCAGGCAGCTGGCCGGCGGCGAGGCGCAGGAACTGATCATCGCCACCAACCCGTCGGTGGAGGGCGAAGCCACCGCCTACTACCTGGCCGAGATGGCGCGCGCGCACGGCGTGAAGGTCACCCGCATCGCCCACGGCGTACCGATGGGCGGGGAGCTGGAATATGTGGACAGTGGAACGCTGGCGCATGCGTTTTCGGGACGGACGGCCGTCTAAAGTTCCCTCCCACTTCCCCTCCTCCGCCTGTAAAGGGAACGTAAAGTTCAGCGGATGGAAGCGGCTGCTGCGTCATATTCCGGTTTCGATGCCCACCGGCGCCAGACACTCTCCGCCCGAGCGAAGCGGCCCATGAAACCCGAGCATGCGGTTCCCGATCCGCGTGCGGCGCCGCGCGTGCTGCTGGTCGACGACGACCAGAAGCTCACGCGCCTGTTCACCGAATTCCTGCAGGAGCACGGCCTAAAGGTCGGTGTCGCGGCGGACGGCGTGGAGGGACTGCGGCGGCTGCGCGCGGAGCCCTGGGACCTGGTCGTGCTCGACGTGATGCTGCCGCGCCTCAACGGCTTCGAGACGCTGCGTGCACTGCGCGGCTTTTCCGAGGTGCCGGTGCTGATGCTGACCGCGCGCGGTGGCGACGAGGACCGCGTCGGCGGCCTGGAGAGCGGCGCCGACGACTACGTGGCCAAGACCGCCTCGGCGCGCGAGCTGTTGGCGCGCATCCGCAACCTGCTGCGACGCGCGGCGGCAGGCGGCTCGCCGGCGCCGCAGGAATACCATCTGGGCGGGTTGCGTATCGACGGCGCGTCCTTCGGTGCCAGCCTGGACGGACGCCCGCTGAGTCTCACGCGGGTCGAGTTCGACCTGCTGCTGACCCTGGCGCGCAACTGCGGCCAGGTCTGTACGCGCGAATACCTGCTGGAGCAGGTCCGCGACCGGCAGTTCGAAGCCTTCGACCGCTCCATCGATGTCCACATCGCCAGCCTGCGCCGCAAGCTGGGCGACGATGCGCGCACGCCGCGCTACATCCGCACCGTGCGCGCCACCGGGTACCTGCTGCTGGAGCCGGGCGCCGCGTCGCCGTGAACGTCCGCGGTTCGCTCTACGCCAAGCTGCTGTTATGGCTGGCGCTCAACCTGCTGCTGATCGCCGGCCTGTTCCTGCTGCTGCCCGGGCGCGGCGGCCAGGGCTGGAACATCCTGCTGTCGCAGCCGGTGCGCGAGCGCATGCTCAACATCGGCGACCGCTTGGCCGCGGACCTATCGCAGGCACCCGCGCGTCGCAACGAGGTGCTGTCCAGCTACGCTTCCGAATACGGGGTCAGCTTCGCCCTCGACGACGCAGGCGGGCCGTTGATCATGCGCGCCTTCGGACCGGGACCGCCGGTCGCCGGCGGGCCGCCGTTTCCCCCGTCCCCGTCCGGGCCGATGCTGGATTCCGGCGGGCTACCGTTTCTCCCGCCTCAGTCCACGCCGGTGCCGGACCGCGCCGCGCCGCTGCCGCTGCCGGGAGCCGCCGGGGCGCTGATCCGCTTCCAGCAGCCGTTCCGGGACCGCCAGTTCCGCGCCGGCCTGATCAACATCGCGCGTCTGCACGCTTTCGGCGGCTACGAGATCAGCATGCCGATCACGCTGGAAGGCGGCGCGGGACCGCCGCGGCCGGTCACGCTGCACCTGCATGCCAGGGGCTTCGGCCGCCTGTTGCGCCTGCTGGGCGTCACCGACTGGATGATGTTCGCCCTGCTGGTGATCCTGCTCTCGGCGGCGCTGTGGTGGCCGTTCATCTGGAGCATCACGCGCACGGTGGCGCAGCTCACCGCCGTGGCCGGCGAGATCTCGGCGGGCCGCTTCGAGGCGCGCGTGCACAGCCGCCGCCGCGACGAACTGGGCCGGTTGGCGGAGGCGGTGAACCGCATGGCCGGGCGCCTGCAGAACTTCGTGTCTGGACAGCGCCAGTTCCTGGCGGATGTCGCTCACGAGGTGGCCTCGCCGCTGGCGCGCCTGCAGATCGGCCTGGGCCTGCTGGAGCTGCACGCGGCGGACGATGCGCGGCGCGTGCTGGACGAGGTGCAGGAAGAGGCGCAGCAGATGACGCAGCTGCTGCAGGAACTGCTGCTGTACTCGCGCGTCGATCTCGCGCCGCAGCGCGCGCCGCTGGCCGCGGTGGAACTGGAACCCCTGGTCGACGAGGTGCTGCGGCGGGAAGACCTCGGCCATCGCGTGCGGCTGGACCTGGAACCGGGCATCCGCGCCATGGCCGAGCCGGCCCTGCTGCGGCGTGCCCTCGCCAACCTGGTGCGTAACGCCTTGCGCTATGCGGCGGACGCCGAAGTGGAAGTGGGGGCGGTCAGCGACGAGCAGGGCGTGCGCCTGACGGTGCGCGATCGCGGTCCCGGCGTACCGGAGGAAGCTCTGCCGCGGCTGGGCGAACCCTTCTACCGGCCGCAGCTCGCGCGCGAGCGCGACAGCGGCGGCAGCGGCCTGGGCCTTGCCATCGTGCGCCGCGCGGTGGACGCCTGTGGCGGACGGGTGAGCTGGAGCAATCGCGCCGGCGGCGGCTTCGCCGCGGAGATCCGCTTGGCGCGCGCAGCCGCTGTGTTATGACGGTGTAAAGATCCGCGGCCGGCGGCCGCGGCTCGCCTACGATCGTGCTCAGGATCCAAAGCGAGGAACACCCCATGCATCAGCGCGCTGCTCCCGTCGTACTCGGCCTGCTGGCCTGCTGCCTGACCGAGGTCCAGGCGGCGCCCCCCGACGCCCAGTCGCCGGACCGGCCGTTCCTGACCACCGAAGCCGGCGGCATGCCGCCGCCGGGAATGCCGTTCGGTCCGGGGCCGCGCATGATGGGTCCGATGATGGGCCCGCATGGCGAGCACGGCCCGGTTGCCGACGCCATCCACTCCGCCCTGGAGCTCGAACACCTGTACCGCGAGCAGGGCCGCGGCAAGGAAGTGCCCGCGCTGTACGAGGACATGCTGGCCAGGACCCACAATCCGGCGCTGCGCCACTTCGCCTACGAGTCGCTGGCGCGCGCGCAGGCGCAGCCCGCCGATCCGGACAAGGCCATCGGCGTGCTGCGGCGCAGCCTCGACGAAAGCCTCAAGCTCGCCGACGAGTCCCCGCCGCCCGCTCCGAAGCCCTAGGGAAACTCTGATTAACCCCTGTACTCTAACCCTCAGATCGTGAGGGCGGGGGGGCGACATGAAGCAGACAACGTTTGCATCACTGGCCTGGGACGGAAAGAAGCGGGTGACGCGGCGGGAGCGGTTTTTGGGGGAGA
>JARLJS010000067.1 GCA_031291075.1 Nevskia sp.
ATGATCTACGACGCCATCCTCGGCAACGACTTCAACCTGGCCCTCACCGGCCTGCTGTTCGCCACCCTCGTCACCCTGATCAGCAACCTGGGCGCCGATATCGCCTATGGCTGGCTCGATCCCCGGATCACCCTGAAATGAGTGCGACCACCCTCCCTGCCACGTCGCGAACCGAGGCGGCGGTCGGCGTCTGGCACCTGCGCTGGCGGCGCTTCCTCCACCACCGGCCCGGCGTGATCGCCCTGGTCGTGCTGGCCCTGCTGATTGCCTTCGCGCTCGCTGCCTTCCCGCTGGAATGGTTCGGCGGGTTCGACCCCGATGAGACCGACCTGTTCTCGCGCTTCGGTCCGTCCACCGCCGAACACCTGCTGGGCACCGACGAGGCCGGGCGCGACGAACTGATCCGCCTGATGGTGGGCGGACAGATCTCGCTGCTGGTCGGCCTGCTCGCCACGGCGTGCGGCGGCGCCATCGGCCTGCTCGTCGGCGTGACTTCCGGCTACTTCGGCGGCAAGGTCGATGCCCTGCTGATGCGCTTCACCGACGGCATGATCACCCTGCCGCTGCTGCCGCTGCTGATCGTGCTGGGCGCGGTGGATCTGACCAAGCTCGGCTTCTCCGCGGAGTTCGCTCACTCGGGGGCGGCCGGGTTCTGGCGCATCGTCATCATCATCTCGCTGGTGGACTGGACCTCCACCGCCCGCATCGTGCGCGCCGCCACGCTTTCGGTGCGTGAACGCGACTTCGTGCGCGCGGCCAGGGCCTCCGGCGCGCGGTCGGGCTACGTCATGGGCACCCATGTCCTGCCCAACGTCGCCACCCCCATCATCGTCGCGTTGACGCTGACCGTGGGCCGGGTGATCCTGTTCGAGTCCGTGCTGAGCTTCCTGGGCTTCGGCATCGTTCCGCCCACCCCGTCCTGGGGCAACATGCTCAACAACGCCCAGGAACTGGTCACCACCGCGCCCGCGCTGGCCGTTTACCCCGGCGTGTTCATCTTCCTGACGGTCATTGCCGTGAACTTCCTCGGCGACGGCCTGCAGCACGCCTTCGACCCGCGTTCGGAGAGATGACGGCCGCGCCCGCCCGCCGACCCCGGCCGGTGGTGATCGACACCGATCCCGGCACGGACGACGCGATCGCCCTGTGGCTGGCTTTGGCCTCGCCGGAGCTGGATGTGCGGCTGGTCAGCGTGGTGGGCGGCAATGCGGGGCTGGCCCGAACGCTGCCGAACGCGCGGGCCATCGTCGGGCTGACGGGGCGGGACGTGCCAGTGGTGGCCGGCGCCGACCGGCCGCTGGTCGGCGCCTTCGTTTCCGAGCCACGGGTGCACGGCGCGGACGGGCTGGGTGGGGTGATCCTGCCCGAGGGGCCGCCGGCGATGCCGGGGGTGGCGGCCGACGCTATCCGCGCGGCGTTGCGGGCCGCGCCGGCCGAGGGGCTGACGCTGGTTGGCATCGGCCCGGCGACCAATCTGGCGCTGGCGCTTGCCACCGAGCCGGCGCTGTCGAGCCGGGTGCGCGAGATCGTGCTGATGGCCGGTGCGGTGGGGGAGGGGAACATCACCCCGGCCGCCGAGTTCAACGCCTGGAGCGACCCGGAGGCGCTGGCGGTGCTGCTGGCGGCGGGGCGCCCGGTGACGCTGGCCA